>NZ_JAAXMS010000007.1:300000-414835 GCF_012290005.1 Crateriforma spongiae | reverse complement strand
GGTACGGATCAGCGGGGACGAGCGGAACGGTTTCCAACTACCGAACAACAAGGCCGAGTCCTCCGTTGCATCCGATGGTTACCCGCCTTCTCGGACTCGGATTTCGTTCGGAGTTTGTACAGTGACATGCATGTCAGACAGTATCGATGCATGCGATTGGAACCAGTCGCGCAAAAGCGTTCCGCCCATAATTCGCGGCGTCGAGTTGAGATTCGCACGGCGATTGATTGCTCCGATGATGGGTGATGTAGCGTCGCCGCAGAATATGTCAATTTGCTCGCCGTCACCCGCAAACAGCGATTCGTAGTCAACGGACACATTGAAGAATCCACAGCGGAAGTACGTTTTGTGGAGCGTGAAGTTGAAATCAGCCAACGCGGTTTGCGAAACTGGCGTACACGGTGGTTCGACCGGTGTAGTCCGAGAACCATTCCATTCTGGTTTGAGGATCGAAATGATACTATCCTCCAATCCGGCGGCAAGGTTTACATGGAAGTCGCCGTAATGCAGCAGTCCGTTGTCGGGTAAAGCGAATATGTCGACCGCCGCACCCGCGGAAAGGTGCTCACAGATTAACCGATGGTTTCGCTGATTCGTAGATTGAGTCGGACTAGGCTTGCGGTAGCCGTAAAGCCGCGATGCCAGGGATTGCGTAGTCTTGCCGACATACTTGACGTCGCCATCGCAGCAAAAAGCGTAAAGCACATTCGTTTGATTTGCATGCCGCACCATTTGGAGTGCGAGGCCGTCATCGTCCAGAATCCAGTGCCCCGCGAGTTGAAAGCCGATTGCGAGTAGCCGGTTCATGTTCGAAGTTCAGTCGGGTAACTCTGGATTCTTCATCGGAGTCGGGGAGAATGCCCGTTGGTATTGGCTTCACCAGATTCGCTCCGGTCCGACTTCCCCTCACGTGCTCTGCATTCTATCTGTTCCCCCAAGTCGGCGGAGCGGCAAGTCACGGATTCTGCCAAGACTTGGGGCGTGTCGACCATGAGGGGGCGGACGGCTGGGACACGGAAATCCTTCTACATCATTTGGCGATTCTCCTGGTCTCCAAAATGACGGGAATTGCACCGGTGTAGCAGAGTCAGCGGATTCAGGGGGCGAGGTCCGGTTTTTCCCGTCCAACGGGTGCCGTTGAAGCACTGGATCGCCGGGGACCTTTTTCGGCTGCCGTGGGCGATTACTGATGATCCACGTCATTACCGCCGTTTGTCATGGGAACGCCATGTCTCTTGAGTGCACTGGATGCTAGCGGCTGGTGATTGGGCACGACATCCGCTCGGAATCCGATCGTCCGCTGCCGGACCGATCATGGGGCCGATTCGATTATGCATTCGAAAGCATGGCGACCACGAGGACGAGTCCTAGCAACGGAACGACCACAACGGCCCCGGCCAGGATCAGATTCCCGAACCCTCGCCAAGCGGATCGGAAACCCTGGACCTCTGCGATCGTGTTGCAAAGCAATACGAATGCCCAGACACCCAACACCAGCTCGACCAACGCAAACGCCAAGAACGGGATCAACAGCATGGGTTGTGCCTCAAGCCCCGGCGTCTCCTGAGTGAACAGGTCCGAACCGAACAAAACGATCTGGGGTATCCACAAAGGCAGCGCGGCGATCGACGGAACCGATGCCCAGGCAATGGCCGTCTTGATGTGTTCGCGACTGGCGACGCCTCCGATCCAACTGCCGGAAAAGCGGACCAAATGCGAACCGATCCATAGACTGAATAACCCCGCCAAGGGTCCGATCAGAATCGCGATTCCAAGGATCGCGGCCAGGGGAAGATCGTCGCCCGCGTTTCGCGTCGACGCCCGATCCAGCGTTTCGCCAACCCCCGCCAGACAAGCCAAAGGCACGACGTAAAGCTTTGGATCGATCGAAACAATCTGACGAACGGTCCGCCGCGGCGATGTCCAAATGGTACGAAAGGGATGCAGGTCTTCGTCCGTACCAACAAAGCTCGCGTTCTGACTGGACTCGACGCTCAGTGGACTTGGGGTGGCATAGGGATTGGTCCCTGAGTCGTCGCTGCGCATCTTGCGAATCTTCCTATCTGCGGTTGTTGGAACAAAGTGCCGATGCCACGGCACCTGTGTGTATCAAGACGGACGTGCACAGCGTATCGGAATCGTCACCGACAAGTCGGGCTGCTAAGTGATGCCACTTGGGATCGAATGGGGGAACACGAACAACACAAAGGCGCGGGAGCCACCAATAGCGTCGAAGCCGATCAACGATGCAAACGATTCGCCGAGCCGATTTCAGTGCCAGTCTTCTTTTTGGGTGGGCCGGAATCAGGCTTATCGTACGATACGCCAGCAGCGATGGATCCGCCGATTCCGATAGTCTTCGGGAACGGTCTGGCGACTGATCTCGATCACGGACTGAACATCCAAAGCGTCCTGGTCAAATTTGAATCGTCGGAAGTTGGTGGAAAAATAGATCACGCCACCTGGACGAACCAACGGAATCACAGTTTCCAGTAAGGGCAGGGCGTCACGCTGGACATCCCAAACGTTTTCGGTGCGTTTGCTGTTGGAAAACGTCGGCGGATCCACCACGACAAGGTCATAGCACTGACCGGCGGGATGATTCGCTAAGAATTCCGCTACGTCGGATGTGATCACGCGATGGTTGTCGGATTCGAAACCGTTCAATCGCAGGTTCTCGGTGGCCCAGTCGGTGTAAGTGTTCGACAAATCAACGCTGGTCGTCGACTTAGCGCCACCCGCGGCCGCGTAGACAGAAAACGAACCGGTGTAAGCAAACAGATTCAAGAACCGGGTGCCGTCGGCCTGTTGCCGCACCATATGCCGGGTGACGCGATGATCCAAAAACAATCCGGTGTCGACATAGTCCGATAAGTTGACCAGGAATTTTAGTCCGTCTTCTTGGACCACAAGGCGTCGTCCCTGCACCGCCTGTTTTTCATGCTGAGTCTTCCCTCGTTGGCGGCGCCGCGACTTCAAAAACGCATTCTCCGGTGCAACGTCCAGCGTTTTCGCTGCGGTTTCGACCATCAAGTCCAACCAATTGGCGTGCTGTGCTGGATCACGATCGTGCGGACGTTCGTATTCGGTGATGTGCAGACAATCTTCGTACCGATCGACAACCAGCGGAATCTCTGGAACGTCTTTTTCGTACAAGCGATAACAAGTGATCCCGCGTTTGGTGGGCCAGCGGCGCAAATGCCGGGCTCGCTTGGCCAAACGACTGGCGAACAGGTCAGCTTGATGGTGGGCCTTTTCGGGCAATTGCCCGAATGCTGCCCCGCCGGATGCGTGCACCAGAGTTTGTGATTCGGATGCTTGAATTTCGGGTGCTTTTCCCGCGGGCTTGCTCGATTCGTTTGTTGTCCCGTCGACGTTACCAGCGGACGGCGTGGATGTTGGATCCGAAGACGGTTGTTCCGCATCGGCGCCGGCCTGGCGGACTTCGACCACGGGCTTGGGTCCATGGAATTGAAACAACGTGCAGGCGACGTTGCCGTTGTACAACTTGCGTCGCCGATCGGCCTTTCGCCCCAACAAACGTTCCAGCCCCGGGTACGCGGTCAGTAAGAAATGCGACCACGTCGGCAACCGCCGAAAGACATCGGGAAACGCTTCGAACAACGCATCCAATTCTCGGGTCACGCGGGCCGATCGGTCGGCGGATGATCGGTGATCGGACTTCGTCGGTCGCGGCGTCCGGCCCCCTCGCGAAACCGGGTAACGTGATCCGGAACCCGCGGACGGATTTCCCTCAGGCGGATGGGTGATCAGACATCCGAACCGACGGCGACTGGTGAATTCGGAAAACGCTTTGGCTTCGAAATGGATGTCTGCTTCGACGCCTGCCCGAACGGCGTTGTCGCGGGCGGCGCGCAGAACTTTCGGATTGATGTCGGTTGCTAGCAGGGTGGGTGACACGGATGGCGTTTGCAGGGTGACCGCGTCGCGACGCAAGTCGCCCCGCAAGTCGTTGGGAATCGCCGGCCAGTCCTCCAGAGCGAACGAACGCATCACCCCCGGTGCAATGTTTCGGGCGATCCAAGCGGCTTCGATTGGAATCGTTCCGGTGCCGCAAAACGGATCGCAAAACGGGCGTCCCGATTCCCAGTGGCTAAGCAATACAGTGGCGGCGGCCAATGTTTCTTTCAGCGGTCCACGCGATGGGTCACGCCGGTATCCACGTCGATGCAGGCTGGCCCCGGAAGTGTCGATGGTCAGCGTCGCAATGTCTTTGATCAGGCTGACATTGACTTCGTAGGTGGCCGCGGTTTCGACCAGATCGTTGGCTTGGTGGTCACGACGCAGGGCGTCGACGATGGCGCGTTTGACGGTACGTTGACAGGCCGGAACGCTGGAAAGTTCCGATCGCACCGACCGACCGGTGACGGGAAAACGCCCGTCAACAGGAATCCATTCGCCCCAATTCAGTCCCCGCGTTTTTTCAAACAGCGTGTCAAAATCCGGGGCCGTGAACCGGGCGACGCACACCAGGACACGATCGGCACAACGCAGCCAAAGGTTCGCACGAACGACCGTGTCCCAATCGCCTTCGAAGATGACTTGGCCGTCCCCGTCGACTTCCGCCTCGATGCCAAGCGTGTGCAATTCGCGCCGGACGACCGCTTCAAGTCCGAAGGAACATGCGGCAATCAAACGCAGGGGTGGGCGATCCAAGGGCTCTCTCGTCAAAATCACATTGTGTGTCGGCACCAGACACTACAATCGTAGACTTCCCCGTCCGCTTTCCCCACCCGATGACAAAACAACGATGCCCGTTCCCCGCCTGATGTCATGGCCCCGCGTCGCGTTGGCGGCCTTTGTAGTGTCCTTTTCCATCGCTCCGACCACCGTTTCGGCCGCCGATGCGGACGATACCAAATTGAAGCTGTTGATCATCGATGGCCAGAACAATCACACCGCGTGGCCCAAAACGACGGCCATGATGCGTGACTTCTACGAAGCGTCGGGACGATTCACGGTGGACGTCAACCGCAGCAAGTTCACCTGGAAAGGTGGCAAATTGTTGGAAGAGTATCCGCTGGACGACGGCAAGGAGTATCAGGACCTGTCGGAACCGAAGCCCGACCCAGACTTCAAACCGGATTTCGCCGCTTACGACGTCGTGGTCAGTAATTTCGGATGGAAAGCGGCACCTTGGCCGGAAGAAACCCAGCAGGCCTTGGAAAAATTCGTTGCCAACGGCGGTGGTTTGGTCATCGTTCATGCCGCAGACAACAGTTTTGGTAATTGGCTGGAATTCAATCGCATGATCGGCTTGGGCGGCTGGGACGGACGCAATGAAAAATCCGGCCCCTACGTCTACGTCAACGAACAAGGCGAAGTCGTTCGAGACATGACGCCCGGAGGCGGCGGATCTCACGGCCCCCAGCATGAATATCAAATCGTGGTCCGCGATGCCGACCACCCGATCACGCGAGGAATGCCGCGGGCGTGGTTGCACGTGCAGGACGAGCTGTATCAAAAGCTGCGTGGACCGGCGGAAAACATGCACATCTTGGCGACGGCCTACGCGGACCCCAAATACCGTGGAACGGGCCGTCACGAACCGATGATCATGACGATCCACTATGGCGACGGCCGAGTCTTTCACACGCCGATGGGCCATGACGACAAATCATTTGCCTGCACCGGCTTCATCACCACGATGCTGCGCGGCACCGAATGGGCCGCGACCGGTGACGTGACGCTGACCGAAATCCCCCAGGATTTCCCCGGGCCCTACGAATCTCGCAAACGCTGATACGCCGGCGGTTGGTCTAGAACCGCGATGACCAACCATGCTGCCACGCTACGGCGTGGCGGGGGATTCGGGCGATGGTGAATCGGCTGCCTGCGAATCTTTCAAAGCAGATTCGAATTCATCCAACTGACGCTTCAGCGGCGGAAAGTGTGGCTGGGCGGCCACGGCCCGGCGCTGCCACTGCACCGCAGCGTCCAGTTCCCCCAGGGCAAAATGGCATCGGGCCAGGGTGTCCATCAGCGTCGCGCGCTGGCCCATCAATTCGATGGATCGCTGGCTGCAACGCAGTGCCTTGTCAAAATCACCGGTCGTGTTGCTGACCAACCACGCATAGTCATTCAGTGCCTGGGCCAGCAAATCATCGTTCTTTCGCAACATGAATCGGCCTTTGCCGCCACGATCGGCGTCGGCGATTTTGCGTTCATGGCCCAGCGTTTCGCGAGCCAGCATCTGACGCACACTGCGTCGATAATCGTCGTCACCGTCCAAGTGGTACATCGCGATCAACGCGTCGATGCGTTGCCGATAACCTTCTTGAAAAGCAACTTCGAACGCGGCACGTGCGGCTTCCGAATCGCCACGCTCTTTCGCCAACAACCCGCGGTGGTAGGCGGCCAAAGCACGCATATCGACCAATGAAATGTCACGGACGTCCATCCGTTGTTTCAATTCACCATCGATAGCAAGCCGCTGGATCAGCGGTTCCAAGACGTCGATCACCTGTGCATGCTGGAACAAATCCGAGTGCATTTCGCCCAGCAGTTTTCGAGCCATCGCGCCTTCGATCGATTCGATTTCAAAGCGGTCGATCACGAAACTGAACTCTCGCTCAGCCCAGCGAAAGAACCCTCGGTCCCGCAAATCCGTGGCAACCTTCAGGTGTCTGGCGGCGCGGGTCTTGACCTCCTGAGCCCCCAGCTCATCTCGCTCCGATTCATCCGTTGGTATTGGGTTGGTATCCAAAGCCGCCGCCGCGAATTTTTCGGCCAGCGAATCATTGCCCAGCTTGGTGTGCGCTTCGGCCACGCCATAAAGTAAAACCGGATCTTTGTCGAACAGACTGGGATGCATCCGGTGCAATTCAAAAACCAATGGATCCAGATGATGTTCGAGCGCCCAGGTGCAAGCGTCGGTCAATTCGTTGGGCACCGGAGAAACCAAATCCAAGTTCGCCGTCGCCAATCGTAAAGCATCTTCGACATGCCCCTGCTGGGCGGCGCCCGCGGACAAGACACGCACGAAACGCAGCAACAGATCCGAATCCAATTGATGGTCGGCGTGTCGATCAAGCTGGCGGCGATGTATCGCCAATAAATCCATCCATTGCTGCAGTGCGAATTGATTGTCCGCTAAGTCCGACGCATAAAGCCGCAACCATTGACTGGCGACTCGGTCGGACTGCCCGATCGTGTCCAAGATGGTCTTGGCACGCTTGCGCTGGGTCGTCAGATCCGCTGGCGTCGGCTGTTCCATCAACGCGATTGCGGCGAACAGGCTGAGCCGTGGATCGGTTTCAAAGCGTGCCAGGCGGGCCAGGGCTGCGGTTGCCATTTCATCCGGCAGATCGGCCAAGCGTTCGATCCGCGACTGACGGTCGTTGATCGCCAAGCTGCCATAACCGGTCAACGTCTTGCGAACCGGTTCCGGATCCAAGGGGCCCGACCAACGTATCGATCGGCTGGCGATCAGACGCCGAACCGACATGGCGATCTGGTTGTCCGGATGATCGCTGGCTTGTTGAAGTTGATCGAGTGCTTCCAAACCATATCGCTGAAGCGCCGCTTTGGCTCTCTGGCGACTGACGTAATTGGGGTGTCCCAATTTTTCGATCAATTCAGCGATCGTCTGGCGGACCGGAACGTCGCGGCCGGCCGTTTGGGCACCGGAGACTTCGTCGGCCCCATTGCCGCCGGTCTGCGCCAAACACGGCACGGCATTCATTGATGCCCATCCGATCAACAGCGACGCGGCCAGGGCCCGACACCGACGAACGCATCGATCCGGACGCGATCGCATGCTGCGGGTGTCAACAGGTTGATCGTCACATCGGCGGATCGAGGGATCGCTGGAAGGAGCGTACAAAAACGGCTTCATAAAATTGTTCAACGTTGTCGGATTCCGACGGACGATCGTTCGCCGGCCCTGTCAATCTTCGGTTGTCGACAGCGACGGGTCAAACGCGGAAAGATCGAACACGGCCAGCCGTTCTTCGTCCTTCAAAACCAAACGGTTCCCCCGGATCGCGGGCGTGCAGTAACTGGGTTCGGTCATCAGCGGCTGATCCGTGAATGCCAGCACGTCCACACCGTCGTGGCGAATTGCCAAACTGGCCAGATGCCCGCGTTCACCGATGGCAAGAATGATGTCGTCGCCGACACGCACCGGCTGGCCGCGCCGCAAGACCGAGCTGTATTCCCACATCAGTTCACCATCGGCCGGGTCGATCATCCGCAGCGAAGCGCCGCCCTGACCAGCCGCAGTGAACCCAATGACATGGTCCTTCCAAGTCACCAAGCGGTTGAATTGGCTGTCCAAAACCCGCCGGTCTTTCCAAACACGCTCGTGGCCGCGATCAGGCAGTATCCGCACGGCCACCGCACCGGGGCCCGGACCGGTGACCGCCAAAACGATGTCCTGGATCACGACCGGTGAAACGGCGTTGTAAGACAGTGGCGCGCGTCCGAAGTGCTGGATTTCCCAATCCACCGAACCATCGGTCGGATCCAGCGACACCAAGCCTTCGGCCGTGACCACTAGCAAATGATCGTTGTCATGGACGCGGGTCAGGACGGGAATCGTGTACGCGGCGGCATGATCGGTGGCCGCCCAAATGTTTTCACCGCTGGAGCGATCCAATGCAATGATTCCCGCGTCGGTATCCACGCCACCCAACGAAAGAAACATGCGATCCTCGGTCACCAACGGACTGGCGCCGGCAGGAAAGATCCCCGGGGTCACCTGGTACTCTTGATACAAATCACGGTGCCAAATCCGACGACCGTCGCGCCAATCGATCGCCGACAACTGGCCTTGGCCGTGATGCACGAACACTTCATCGCCGGCAACGACGGGTGTGCTGTAGGGCCCGTCGCTGTATTCGTAATCACATACCGCGGTGGTCGGTATCTGGTCTTCCCAAATCAGATCACCGGATTCCAAGTCGAAACAGACGGTCCGTTCGCTGTCATCGACACGGTGGTTGGCGATCACCCGGTCGCCGACGATCACCGGCGATCCATACCCTGTCCCCATCGGCTGCTGCCACAACAGCGGCGGGCCTTCCGGCGACCAAGTCAAATCGACACCTTCATCCGCCAAGCGGGTCCGCGCCGCCGACGCCGCGGCCGGATCAATGGGCGATGCATCGGTCGGTTCCTTCGCCGCGAAACCTTCAAAAGTCCCCTCCGATTCGCTTGACGAGTGACACCCCACCAAGATCAGCTGGCAACAACCGGCAAGCAGTATCCGCCGCATGAATTTGGCGAGACGATCGACCGCGAAGCCAGACATACATGCACAGCCGCGAAAGGAGTTGAATTTCGTACGAACGAACAATGGCACGGATCCGATCGATGCCACGACCGGTCCGGGCATCGATTCTAAACATCGACCGAGCCGACGAAACCACGCCCGCGAGACGAATTCTGTGGCGACAAATGCCATGGGCCCCGTAGCCGATGATCTCGCACGTCCGCCCCGGCCAATGGTTGGCCGGAGAAGACCACCGCCTTACAGTGGGACAACGGTCGCTGATCGACCACTTCCTGGCTTCTGTTCGCACAAACGACGAATCTGCACTGGTGATCCCTTCCTTTCCCGAGTCTGGGCGTATCGCGGCGATTGATTATGGGACCGTTCGAATCGGCGTCGCCATTTGTGACCCGGATCGCATCCTGGCCAGCCCCCTCGAAGTCGTCACGACATCCGCGCTGGCCAAAGATCCCGACTACTTCGCACGCATGGCAAAGGACAATCGCGTCACCGCACTGATCGTCGGGCTGCCGGTTCACTGCGACGGTGGAGAAAGCCAGAAGAGTGCTGAGGCGCGCGAGTTTGCCAAATCGCTGAGGGACCAAACCGGTCTGCCCGTACGCATGTTCGATGAACGGTTCACGACCGTTGCGGCGCAGCAGCGAATGCGGCCTGGAAAATACACACGCAAACGCACCAAAGAACGTGTCGACGCGATCGCCGCACTGGTGCTGTTGGAATCATTCCTAGAAGCTTGCCGTTATCACAACGGGATCGCCGGACATGATGTGAATGTCGGTCCCGATGACGAAACGGGTCCAACAAAGGAAGAACTGAATCTGGAGTGACCTGGAACGTCCGCCGGGTCCTAGTTCAGCGTGGCCCGCCCGCAATGTGTGCCGACGGTATTTGCGTGAACAGGAATGCGGGTCGGTTCCATCCGCCCAAATCACGTTGTGCATTCCTAATCTCGTCAATTCCTAATCTTCGATGACCTGATTTGTCGGTGCTCAGTGATACCGATGCCCCACGGATGGATCGTTGTTGTTGTCGATCGGCCGGGGATTGGTCGGCGGGTGTCAGTCATTCAAAATGCGGAAGTGCAACCGCCCACTGTGACGTCCGCCCACCATGATCGATCACTGGTCGCAGGGCGTGGTCAGCATGTCCATCAGACGCTCGAAACGACGATCCGCTTCCATCCGACGCTCGACTCGCTCATCGACGCTCCATCCCGAACGGATCTCCGCCACACGGCGAAAGACTTCTGCATCTGATAAAGCCGTCTCGTTTTGCGACACTTGAGGCTTCGCGGGCTTCAGGTCGACAACGGGGCTGGTTTCGCAAACGGTGCTTTCAATGGTCAACATGGTTCATCCTCCGATGATTGCCGGTCAAAACGACTCGGCCAGGTTTCGTGTTTAGGTCAACTTGTCAGACAGTGGTGAGACTGCTGATGTCTGGCCGGCCCACAGCCGACACCCGCCCGTCTTAGGACTGAACCGCGAGATGCCGAATGGTTGATCTCGCGGAACAACCGGGCTTAAAGCACTTGGCGTGCCAAACCACACAAACCGAAAAAGCGTTTTTTTCGTTGCGACACGCGGTGGCTGGGCGTTTCACGCACGGATCAAACGTCGGTGGCCACAGAAACGCGTGTTTCACGAGCTTTTGGGGGTGCCGAAGAGTCGACGTGGCCACAACACGCCAGCTTTCTCCGGCGTCAAACGGACCAAGTCAGCCGTTCAAAATCTTGCAAAGTTTGCAATTCGCCGCCGGGTAGCGACTTCACGACGGCGGATTTGGGTGCCGTGCCGCCGGAAATGAAGCAGGCGACCAGCCGTTGCCAGTCGGCCCAATCACATCGACCGCGGATCTCCACGTACTGGATCGCCCCATAGGCGTCGTAGACCATCCCGAACAGCTCCAGCCCGCTGGCGGGACCTTTGAAGGCGAAGGATCCGTCGGGTTCAAAATACAGCGTCTGGATCTGCTGCAGCGCCGATTCGGCTTGTTCAAAACTGCAATCCAGCGGACCGCCGTCGCGGCCAGCCAAATGGATGTGGAACGGTTCGGCGTTGGAATCAGCGGTCACGGTTTGGACGTAACAAACAAGGCGTTCAGACGCTGGGACAGTCCGCATCCGGGCCGATGCCCGGTCGCTGATTGATCGCATTGATCAACATCCGCAATCGCCCCAGGTTGCGACGGTTGAAGTGAAAGATCAGGCGGGGCAACTGGGCCAAATCGGGTTCCCCAGCTTCCTCAGGCAACGGCCCGCCTTGCCGAAACGTGCCCTTGACCAGAATGTCGGCAAAGTCGGTGTTGATCTGGTCCAAATGCTCGTCGGTCAACGCTTCTTTCAGCCGGAACACCAGTTCATTTTTGACATACCGCATCGAGTGATAGACACAGTAAAAGCCCAGGACTTCGTCGACCGCTTCCTGCACCGAATTAGTGACTTTGTACAGGCTGACGTCCTCGGGGCTGATCATGCCACCCCGCAGTAATTGCCGGTCAAAGAACTTTTGCAGGTCGGCCCAGTAGTCGCCTTGGGGGTGGTCCAACAGAACCAGCGGTAACATGGTCTGCTTGCCCGTTTGGACCAGCGTCAGCGTTTCCAACGCCTCATCCAGCGTTCCGAAACCGCCGGGGGCACACACGATCGCACTGCTTTCCTTCAGGAACATCAGCTTGCGTGTGAAGAAATACTTCAACGTGACCAATTTGGGGTCACCTTCGATGTATTCGTTGGCACTTTGTTCGAAGGGCAGCATGATGTTCAGCCCCATCGACGCTTCGCGGCCCGCCCCGCGGTGCCCGGCTTCCATGATGCCGCCGCCGGCACCGGTGACGACCATCCAGCCGTGGCCCGCCATTCGACGTGCAAATTCCTCGGCACTCTGATAGTCGGGATGATCCGGCTTGGTCCGCGCGGATCCGAAAATCGTCACTTTGCGTCGCCGACGAAACGGGCGAAAGACCTTGAACGCGTACCGCAATTCACGCAACGTCCGCGATAGCAGCTTCAGATCCCCGCGAGCGGTCTTGTCGTGATCCAGCCTTTCGATCGTGTGCCGCATGACCCGCAATAGGTCCTGCGAATCATTGGTGGTAAGCGGGTCGAACGCCGGCTGGGGCCGTTGCAGTTCGTCTTCGCCGATCGCTTCGGCGGGCAGGTCGTTGGGACGCATCAAGATCGCATTCAGCTGAACAGGTAAACATCAGCGGACCGATTCCGCCGCAACAGGGTCGACGAAACCGTCGAATCGATCAAGCCGCCGCAGCTTCCGCACCACCGGACGCGTCATCGGACTCGGGTCGAACACCCAGCCCACGCCCGATGGCAATCGCCAACGGTGCCGCCAGGAAACTGAGCAGCGCGCCCATCTTCACCGAATCTTGAATCGCACCGGGCTCCTTGAACGCGGCGACCGAAACGAACAACGCCACCGTAAACCCGATCCCGGCGACCATGCCCAGGGTGACCACGTGGCGGTAGTCCATTCCCGCGGGTTTTTGCAGCTTCAACCCCTTTTCGGCCAGCAAGGTCATCAAGGTGATGCCGACCGGCTTGCCAATCAACAATCCGGCCAAGACCAGCCAGGTACCGGTCCCGACACTGCTGAGCACGACGCCCGCGTTGACCAGACCGAACAGGCCCAAGATGTATTCCACGGGCACCTTCCAAAAATGCTCGAACGCATTCAACGTGTCGTCCCGATTCAGTTCTTCGCGTGCGAAAATCCCCAAGTCCGTCTGGGCGTGTGGCAGCATGGGAATGATCGGCACCAGCCCCAATGCGGGGTGGATGTGTGCAAAGTAGAACGAGAACCAGCACATCACACCGGGCCCCAGAAGGTACCACCAGTGCGACTGGACTCGCATTTTCTGCAGCCCCCAGGCCAAAGCAATCGCCGCAACGGTCAACAAAAACCACATCGGCTCGATCGCCTGGGTCGGATAAAAGATCGCCAGGATGATCAGACCGGCCGCATCATCGGCGATGGCCAGCAACAACAAAAAGGCGATCGCCGGGTGCGAACCCCCGAAAATGAATCGGGCCACCAAGTAACTGAATGCGATGTCCGTCGCACAGGGAACCGCCCACCCGTTTTTGAACGCGGCGAACGCGTCGCCGCCGGCAAGCGCCGCCCCGGCCAAGTAAACGACGACCGGCCCCAAGATTCCGCCCAGGGTGGCCAACAATGGCGTCGCCGCCTTTCGCGGATTGGCCAAAGCCCCACCGGGCAACAACGATTCCCAGACCTCCTTGCCCGCAATGGCAAAGAACAGAGCCATCAAAACGTCGTTGATCAAAAAGTGGATCGTCACCCCGTGGTGTCCGCCACCGCCATCGGCGTGCGATTCGCCACCATGGCCGGCTTCCGCGTGGCCATCGTCGCCGTGATCGTCCGCTTCGTGGCCGGCATCGCCGTGGGGTTCGGCACCATGATCGGTATCAACGTGTCCGTCGTCGCCGGACACCATCGCTGCCAAATCGAAGTGAATGAATTCGTGATAACTATGGCCATCGGTATTGGCCCACACCAAGGCCGCGACGGCCCCGATGATCAACAGCAACGAATTTTCGACCAGAAAGCGGATGACTCCGCCTTTGCCCTGCGCATGACCTGACATGTTCTTTCCCACCCGGTTCGCCACGGCCCCTGTCAGGCGTCCGCACAACCCTGTTCGGAACACCCACCGCCAGGGTCGTGACGACGCTGACTTAGTGCATTGAGCCGCAGAATATAGCGAGGAAGCTGGTCTGCGCAGAGGTCAGTCGGCGATCAGCCAGCGGCGTCAGCGGCTGGCCGCAAGCGTGGTCGGCTGGGGAGCCGTGGGCGGCGCGATCAGCGACTTCAAAAACGTCTGCAAGGCTTCACGCTGAGCAAACCCAAGATTCAGATAGCGATCCCGCGACCCAGTGGCCTCGCCCCCATGCATGGCGATGGCTTCGGCCAACGTTTCGGCCCGGCCGTCGTGCATGTAGGGTGCCGAATCGGCCACACCCCACAGCGGCGGCGTCCGCCATTCTTGTGTCACATTGGACGGTCGCAACGTTCGGCGATACGCCATCTGTTCTTGCATCGGGGTATGAATATTTCGTTGCTCACAGCTTCCGGGATTGATAATTCGCACACGAGTGAACCGTTGACCGGGCTGAATCACGACGGTGTCGCGAAGAGCATTGGATCTGCGGGGTGTCCTTTGATACACGGGTTCTCGAGTAAGTATTGGCGTTGGCGATGAAGCGAGTGATACCGATCGCCCTCGATAGCCGGACGTCTCCGTCGCCGCTCCGATGGCAACCACTTGCCGAATCAGCTCGGCACGCACCACATCGGGCTCCGCAGCGTCATAGTCATAAAGCCGATCCCCCATGTCGTGCAGAAGCAGATCACTGTATAGCTCGGTCGCCGGCCCCATGTCTTTCACATGGCAGGCGTTGCAGCCGATCTTGTTGAACACACGCTCGCCCAAAGCGATCTCGCTAGCATGTTCGGACGATCGTGGCTTGGCACGCACAGGGCGGGGCAGGGCGGCGATAAAGTCACGTACCTGCAAAACTTGGTCTTCGCGAATATCGATACCGGGATTGCGATAATCGGGCATCCCTAAATCCGTGGGTTGTTCGCGACGTTTGGTTTGCAGACCCATTTCGTTGGCGCAGGCTTGGTCCACAAAGTCGGCCAAACGCGACAAGTTCCCTCGCCAACCGAAACGCCCATAAGTGTTGTCACGCAGGATCGACAGGCGTCCGCTGACCTCCGGATGTCGACGTTGAATCGCCACCTGCCGCTCCAAATCGGAATCCGGCACTTGGTCGATCAGTCCGGCCCCAAACAAAGCCGTGGTGTTGCGTTGGAAAATACGGGCTTCGATTTCCATCCCGGTCTTGGCGGTCACTCCTTTCCACTTCCAAGACGCCGTCATGTTTTCGCGAACGTCGGCCGGAGTCGCAGCCCCACCTTCCGCGGCAAACTCGGAGGAAGAATGCGCGACGTATCGCTGACGCAAAGATCGCATCGGCAACGTGCCGCCGAAATGGGGCAATGTGGCGGTAGCCTGCAAATTTCCGGACGAGTCCACCAAACTCGGATGCAAGGTCCGAACCATGCGTTGGACGTCCGAGCGCAGGGCATTGGCCGAAAGCTTGATCGCGTCCAAGCCAATCGAATTCGCATTGAACCTTGAATCACCGCCACCGCCGACACCGCCTTGGTGGTGACAGCCCACACAGGACGTGGCATTGAATAACGGCCCCAATCCATCGCTGCCCATCGCAGGATTGGATGATTGCCATTGTTTTTCAAACAGCAACCGCCCCGTCGCAACATCCTGGGGCGTGACCGCGCTGACGATCTCCGGTGCAACGACCAGCCCACCGAACAAAACCAACCAGCGGCACACACTTGCGTGGCCGCACAGTAATCGCTTGTGCCACATCACGTTCTCCATTACCCGAACCCCCGAAAAGAAAAGCTTTGTTGAAAAGAGTCGCCCCGTAAACTGCGACGACGCGCAAACCGATGCCTGGCCAAAAACCGGCCGATTCACTTGACGCCAGGCCCGTCAAGGATCATTCGTTTTGCCGGCAGCGCGTTGCAACCGACGAAGCTTGGAAAGGTTTCGCGCCGGCGATTCCCCCCGACGAATCAACATCGGTCGATTCGACTTGGGCGAGGCAACGATGTCGGTGACCGTGGTCGGCCGAAACAAATCGACGGCGACCCATCCTTCGTTTCGCTGAATCGCCCACCATTGGCTGTAGGAGACTTCGCGAACCGGAAACTGTTGCAAAGCGTTTTCCAAGTCCGCCCAAGTGACTCTTCCGGGCGGCCCCGTGGCGGAAACCTCGTGCCGAGCCGATGCATCGGCAATCGCCAGACGCCGCATCCTGAAGACCAGCGGCGTCACCGGTCGGTGTTTGTTCCACCAAGCTTCCAACTCCGCCGTCATCGGTTCGAACCTGACGGCCGGTTGTTGCCAAACCACTTCGACCAAGGATTCCCATCGGTCACGAAGCGAAAGACCGACCAACAGCGGCAGGGCACACTGCACCCAGTCGTCGCGTGTCTCCGCGTTTTGTTCCAACTGGCCGAGCGTCACACGATAAAAATCGGGATCGTCTCGGCGAATCTCGCTATCCGCAAAACGGCTGAACGCATCCAGCCGATACAGCGAGGTAAATACGTCATGCACCAAATTCAAACGCAGGCCCCAGTCCACCGGGTCGGAAGCATCCAAACCGGCATCGCCTGCGATTTGAATCTTCACTGCCGCATCCAGCTTCTCGGTCCACTGATCATCGACTTGGGGATCTTCCCATTCCCCCTCCTCTTCGCGGCTCGGCAACACCGCTTCATTGACGCTTGCCGCATTGGTCTCGGAGGGCTGCTCGGCATTCGGCAGGCCTTGATCCAGCTTGCCGTCATCCAGTTCAGCTTCCGGCAACGTCCCATGTCCCTCCGGTGCATCCACTTGTTCCAAAGCCGCCGGATCCGGCTCGACTTGTTTGACCAGTTTCAACGCCTGCATGACGCGGCGCAAACGCTCGGCATAGTATCGATTCACCCGCTGCAAACTTCGCTGTGCCACGTCGCGTCGCCAGTGTCCCGGACGCACCGCAGCGTTGGCCCGCATCGCAGCCACCTCTTCGGCGTCCTCGATCATGCCCCACAACGTGTCGCGCGTCGGAATTCCCACACAAAAACTCAACAGGCGACTGTCGGCATCCGCGACCGCCAAAACCAGACGTTCGGGGCGATTGAAATCCGACTGGCCCGTCAATTCCGGCGGCAATCCGGCCGCCAAATGTACCGCACCAACGCGAGTCTCCAGGTCCGGACGTTCCGAGAGAACGCCGGCGACGCGGCGATCAAGCCACTGGCGACACCAAAACGAAGGCTGCGTTTCGGCAGGGGTGTCGATGTCGTTGGTCACGGCGATCAGAAACAGCGGCGCGGTATCGCCACTGATCGACGACAACTGCGACTTGGCGGTCTCAAGCGAGCGATGCCAGACAATTGCATCGGTTGCGCCGGCGTTGGGTGTGGAAGTCACCAGCGACGTTGCAAACAGGATAAGACCGCAAAACACGCTGCCTGAAGATTGCGGCGGCCAGCGCAGCATCTCATCACCCCCAATGCAATTCGTCCAAGAAAAGAGGTGCCGCACAGCATCCAAACGTCTTCACGACGCAAGCCCCGACTGCACGAGCACACCTGGTGAACTTAACGCCCCCCGACCGCGGAGGCAACAAAATTTGTCCGCGGATCGAAATCCGACCATTGCCACTCGTTAATTGTTAATATCTTTCGGCCGGGGGTTGTGTCATAATCGGAATCCCCCCTGCGAACGCCCCGCCGCACCACCGGCCACCTCCTCTCGCCTGCAGATTGCCCCCACCATTGCCGCCGATTTGTCGATGCGTCGCCGCTTGAAATCACCGCAATCCGAACAGCCTCCACGTTTGTGGATCGGCCAAAACGTGTCGCGGAGCGGTTCGATTGCAGAGCTCTCTGCGGTCCGCTGTCTGCTTTGGACCGTGATCACGGCGATCGGCATTTGCCCCGCTTGGTCAAGCGACGACGCTGGTTTGTCAGACACGCCAACCGTTTTGAAATCGGCCCAGGACTTCACGCTGAAAGTCCTGCCGATGCTGAAGTCCAAGTGTTTCGGCTGCCACGGCGACGACCCGGAACAGTTGCAAGGCGACTTTGACATGCGAGCCCGCGCGGCACTGCTGGGCGGTGGCGAATCGGGCGAAGCCGCCATCGTGCCGGGCGATCCCGACGGAAGTCCTCTGGTCTGGGCAATCCGCTGGGAAGGCTTGGAAATGCCGCCGAAAGAAAATGACCGGCTGACCGAGACTCAAATCCAAAGCGTGGTGTCATGGATTGCCGCCGGTGCACCCTGGCCATCACAGCAGGAACAGAACGCCATCCGCGCTGCGGCCGCCCGACAAAGGGTGACCGATGACGGCGTGCTGGTGTCCACCAGCGGCGGAACATCCGACACATGGACGTACCGGCGTTATCAACCCGATGACCTTTGGGCGTACCAACCCTTGATGACGCCGATCGCATCGGCCAGCTCGGGCGACCAGTCCGCACCAAGCATTGCACCGGAGCATGTCATCGACATGTTGGTCGATGCGGCGATCGAAGATGCGGGGTTAACGCCGGCCAAAATGGCTTCACCACAAACGTTGATTCGACGTGTCACGTTCGACTTGACCGGCCTGCCGCCTCGCCCTGAACAGGTCGATGCGTTTTGCAAGGACTACATGACCGATGCCGACGCAGCTTGGGAAGCGTTGATCGATCGTTTGCTGGCCGAACCGCACTTTGGCGAACGTCAGGCGCAACACTGGCTGGACGTTTCACGCTACGCCGACACCGGCGGGATGTCCAACGATTATGAACGTTCCAACATGTGGCGTTACCGTGACTATGTGGTTCGATCGTTCAACAAAGACAAACCCTACGATCAGTTCATCATCGAACAGATCGCCGGTGATGAATTGGCCGACCAATCGGTCGCCGCACGTTTGTCGGCCGATGCGGCGACGGTCCGTCAGGTACAAATATCGGGTGACTACACGCCCCAGGAAGCCGAATGGATCATCGCCACCGGCTTTCTGCGATTGGGGCCATGGGACAGCGCGATGATCGAACCCGAACCGGCACGCCAGATGTACCTGGATGACGTCGTCAATTCGGTCGGCCAGACCTTCCTGTCGACGACGATGCGATGCGTCAAGTGTCACGATCACAAGTTTGATCCGATCCCGACGCGGGACTATTACCGCTTGTACGCAACCTTCGCCACGACACAGATGGCCGAACGCCGCGTCCCATTCTTGCCACAAGAAAACACCGACCGCCTGCAGGCAGGACGCCGACATGTGCAACGCATGTTGGACTTTGCGGTGGCGGAAAAAGACAAGCTGATCGCCAAACGCGAAGCCGCGGCACGACAATGGTTCGACGAACGCGGTTTGGATTACCAAGACGCCGATCAACGACGCGGCTTGCCGGACGACCAAAAGCCGCCCCGACACGTCGGTCTGGACCACATCGAACAGGGCCAACTGAAGGTCCGCGAACAAGACGAATGGATTTGGACACGACGACTGGAACGCTACGAACCGATGGCGCAAAGCGTTTTCAATTCCGGCGGTTCATCGGCCCCCAAAGTCAACGCACGCAAACTTCGTATCAAACGAAACGACGAACAGTCCCGGGCCCCAGATTGCTTCATTCTGGGTGGCGGTGATCTGACCGCGTCTGGCGATCCAGTGACCCCCGGCGTGCTAAGCGTATGCGGCTTGTCCACCACCGGCGACGCACACTTTCAAACGCACGAGGCCCGCGGCGACGACGATCCGTTTCGTCTGACCGAATCGATCGAAGGCCGGCGACTGGGGTTGGCCCGCTGGATCGCCCATCCGGACAACCCGCTGACGACGCGTTCGATTGTCAACCGGATCTGGCAGTCACATTTTGGCCGAGGCATCGCCGCCAATCCGAACAACTTTGGGGGCAAAGGCGGCCGACCAACTCATCCGGAACTGCTGGATTATCTGGCCCACCAATTGGTCGACGGCGATTGGAAACTGAAGCGGCTGCATCGGATGATTCTGCTGTCGAAAGCCTACCGCCGCGCCGCGACACCGGTGGACGCCGGGGCGGTCGCACGAATCGATCCAGACAACCGCTGGCTTTCCTACTTTCCACCGCGGCGGCTGTCTGCCCCGGAAATTCGCGACGCCATGCTGGCGGCCACCGGCGAACTGAATCGTTCGGTCGGCGGATTGCCCGTGATGCCGGAAATCAACATGGAAGTCGCGCTGCAGCCAAGGATGATTCAGTTTTCCCTGGCACCGGCATATCAACCATCGGCAACTCCCGATCAACGCAACCGCCGCACGATCTATGCGTATCGCGTTCGTGGCCAGGCGGATCCGTTTTTGGAGCTGTTCAACCAACCCAACCCCAATGAATCATGCGAACGGCGTGAATCCGCGGCAGTCACACCGCAGGCCTTCACGTTGATGTACAGCGACATGGTCACCGATCGCAGCGTCGCGATGGCATTGCGTCTGCGGCAAAAACACAAGTCGACCAAGGATCAATTGGCGGCGGCATTTCGAATCATTTTGGGCCGGTCTCCGTCGCCCGAAGAGGTTGACCGTCTGGTCCGCTACATCGACGACATGACGGGGTATCACCAACAGGTCCAACCGACGCCGGTGAATTATCCTCGGCGCATCACTCGATCTCTGGTCGAAGAGTTTTCGGGCAAACCGTTTGAGTACCAAGAAATCTTGCCCGTCTTTGATCGTTACACACCTGACATCAAGCCCGCGGACGTGGACGCACCGACGCGGGCGTTGGCCGACGCTTGCCTGTTGCTGTTCAACACGAACGAGTTCTTATACCTACAGTGATCTCGATGCCCCGATCCCTTTGTTCACGACCGTCATCCACACCGGCGTCCCGCCGTGGGTTTCTGTACGGGCTGGGCGCGACGTTGGGATCCGTTGCGCTGACCGACTTGTTGGCCGCCGACGCCGCACAATCCGCTTCGGCGTCACCGCTGGCGGTCAAGTCGCCGATGCACCGGCCCAAAGCGAAGAACGTGATCATGTTGTTCATGGAGGGCGGTCCCGGCCAAATGGACACGTTTGATCCCAAACCCGAACTGTCGCGTTTGCACAAAACGGAATCGAACCTGACCGGAGGCTTGGAAAAGGGCTTCAAATTCTTCGTCGGCAGCCCGTTCAAGTTTCGTCGCGTGGGTCAGTCGGGCATCGACATGTGCGACCAGTGGGTGCACTTAGCAGATCCCTTTGTCGCCGATGAACTTTGTAATTTTCGCGGGTGCCAGGCCGAATCACTGAACCACCCCGAAGCCCTCTTTCACATGAACACGGGCAGCCGGCTGGGAGGTGATCCGGCGATCGGTGCATGGGCAACTTATGGACTGGGCAGCGAGAATCAAAACTTGCCCGGCTATGTCGTGATGACCGAACTGGCGTTGCCCCAAGGCGGCGCGACCAATTGGAGCAACGGATTTTTGCCGGCACATTTCCAGGGCACGCGACTGCGACCGGAAGGGACGCCGTTGCTGGACTTGCAGGCCCCCGCGCACAAATCGCGTGAACATCAACGACGTGCCTTGGACGAACTCCAGTGGCTGAACCAGCAACATTTGGCATCCTCACCGGCGATCCAAAGCGATCTGGAATCCCGGATGGAAAGCTATGAATTGGCGTTTCGGATGCAAACATCGGTCCCCGACGTGATCGACCTCGGTCGCGAAACCGCGGCAACGCATCGTGCATACGGATTGGATCAACCGGAGACCGAAACCTTCGGTCGGCAGTGCTTGATGGCGCGACGCTTGGTCGAAAATGGGGTTCGGTTCGTCCAAATTTTTAGCGGCGGTTGGGACAGCCACGACTATTTGCAACGTGGACACAGCGCACGGATCCGCAGCGTCGACAAGCCGATGGCCGCTCTGATCGCGGACCTGAAACGCCGCGGCATGCTGGACGACACGCTGGTCATTTGGACCGGTGAGTTTGGTCGCACACCGGACAACAACAAACGCGGCGGCGTTTATTCACTCGGACGCGGCCACAACAATCATGCCATGACAATGTTGCTGGCCGGCGGCGGCGTCCGAGGCGGCACGACTGTGGGCGCGACCGACGAACTCGGCAGGCACGCCGTCGAGTGCGTACATCCGATCCGCGACCTGCACGTCACTTTGTTGCACCTACTGGGATTGGATGACAACAAGCTGACATACTTTCACGCCGGTCGTTACAAGCAACTCAGCCAGTTTGGCGGCCAAGTCATCGACGAACTGATCGCCTGACCCTTCACCACCAACACCTGTTTCCTTCACTCCCACGACGAAGATTCCATGATTCGATACTTGTTAGTGGCCGTTTGTTTGGCCACCGGAATGTCTTTCCAGGCGAACGCCGAAACGGAAAAGCCGAACATTCTGTACATCATGTCCGATGACCATGCCTCACAAGGCATCGGCGCCTATCAGGGCCGATTGTCCGTGCTGGACCCGACGCCGACGCTGGACCGCCTGGCCCGCGAAGGCGCGCTGCTGACGAATTGCTTCGTCACCAATTCAATCTGCACACCCAGCCGCGCGGCGATCATCACGGGCCAATACGCGCACGTGAACGGCGTGACGACGCTGAACGGAAAGATCGAAGGTGAACGCCAGTTCCTGGCACACTTGATGAAAGACGCCGGATACGAAACCGCGATGGTCGGTAAATGGCACCTGAAAGCCGAACCGGCGGCGTTCGACTTTTACACCGTGTTGCCCGGCCAAGGGTTCTACTTCAACCCGATCTTCCGCGTCCGCGGCCCCAAGCCGTGGCCGGAAAACGAGTTTCGCTTCAACAGCTATGACAGCGTTCATTCGTCCGATGCGATCACGAACATCTCACTGAAGTGGCTGAAGACACGAAAACAAAAAGACAAGCCGTTCTTTTTGATGCACCACTTCAAAGCGCCGCACGATAACTTTGAAAATGCGGAACGCTATGACTGGTTGTACTCCGGTGTGACCATCCCCGAACCGAAAAGCTTGTGGGAACGCGGAAACCACGGCCCCCATGGCCAACCGCAATACGGAACCTCGGTCGGAAAGCGGAACGAACGGCGCAACATGGGTGACCACATGTTCGTCGACGATAGCTTGTCCGACGAAGCCTACAAACGCGAAGCTTACCAGCGCTACCTGAAGAAGTTCCTGCGCTGCGTTCGCGGCGTCGATGACAATATTGCACGCTTGTTGGATCACCTGGAATCCAGCGGCGAACTGGACAACACGATCATCGTCTACACCGCCGACCAAGGATTCATGCTGGGCGAACACGACTACATCGACAAACGCTGGATGTACGAACAATCGCTCCGCATGCCCTTTATCATTCGCTATCCCGAATCAATCCCCGCGGGCGAACGATTGGATTTCATCGCCAACAACGTGGACTTCGCGCCGACGCTGTTGGATTTTGCCGGCGTCGACAAGCCGGACTTCATGCAGGGCCGATCGTTCAAACCCATGTTGAACGGCCAGCCGACCCCGGATGACTGGCCCACCGCGACGTACTATCGGTACTGGATGCACATGGCCCACCACGACAACCCGGCACACCTGGGCATCCGCACCAAGGATCGCAAGCTGATCTACTTTTATGGCAAGCCGCTGGACGCGCCCGGCGCCTTGGACAAGCCCACCGATCCCTACTGGGAATACTACGACCTGAGTGAAGATCCGGAGGAGATGAACAATCTGATCGAGGATCCCGCGTACGCTGATGAAATCAAGCAGATGAAGACGATGCTGGAGGAAAAGATGGCAGAAGTCGGCGACAAGATGCCTTGATCCCAGCAACATCGCCACAGCCGGCGTCTATTCCGCCGGCTCGGCACGTCCGGTGTGCTGCCGAATCAATTGCTTCGGGGGCACACCGTAGACGCGTTTAAAAGCACGCGAAAACTGAAAAGCGTCGGCGAACCCCAAACGCTCCGCCACCTCTTTGACCAGCATGGATTCTTCCAGCAGCAATTCGGCGGCGTAGTTCATCTTCTTGCGTATCAAAAATTGATAGGCACCACCGCCACCGAAGCGTGAAAATAGTCGCGACAGATAGATCGGTGTGATTCCGCATTCCTGGGCGACTTGGGCCACGCTTTCCAGCCGCATGAAGTTGTCTTCGATGTGCCGACGCACCGTTTGATACGTGTCATAACAGCGGGGCACGTTGGCACCGGGCCCGACCGCCAGCCGCTGAATCTTCAACATCAACAACTGCAAAATCGAAGTACAGATTTGCTGGCTCATCGCGCCGTCATCTCGGCCGTCGTGATCCAACATGTCGAACAGGTCGACCAGTTCGTGCAGTGCCGTGACCTGCAACGGTTTTCCCGACATCAGCCCCGTTTGATCGACCAACTGCTTGGCACGTCGCCCACAAAAATCGACGTAGTACTTCTTCATTCCCACCGCACCACAGTTTTCGATGCGGTGCGACGTCTTGGGGCCGTAGGCGAACACCGAGCCTGCACGCAGCGGATGGTGAACGTTTTCCAGCGTCAACTGTCCCTCGCCCTCGGCCACCATTTCGATCGCGTAATAGGGAAAGTCTTTTCGGGCGACGATATAATCCGTGCGCATACGTTCGCGGCCACCGCAGACGACCACCAACGACTCATAGGGCGACGGTTTCAGGTCCAAGTAATACCGCCGTGCCTCGGCGACCTGTTGGGACACAAAGGCCGGTTCGTTGATCGATGCGGAAGACGGGTCGGCCATACCAAACAGGTTAAGAATCGTCATGCCCAGGTCAAGACCGGCCATGGCATTTGCCGACAGGGCGGCTCACACTTTTGGGTCATCCCCGCGTCCCGTGCCTGCCCCACGCCGATCGCCGCACGGCAGATCAGGTCTCCGAATCGGTGGTGCCCCCGTGCCGATCGTCCAGACAGTATTCTGTCAGTCCTGTCGCACCGGCCCGCCGCTTGGATCGGCACGGACGCATCGCATTTGCGATCCCCGCCCATCTCTATTCCCCACGACCATCCATAAAATCTTCGATGAAAACACTTGCCAAATACTCGTTTGGTGTCGGCGACCGTTTCGCCCATGAAGCCGAAGCCCAACTGGCCGCGTTTGAAAAACTAGCCGCTCAAGACGTCATCGTTTCGCCGGTCTGGAACAAATCCAACCGCGAGCACACCTTCGTCGGATCCGAGCCACCCAGCGTCATGGCCGCGGCAAAGGCCGCGATCGAAAGCCGCGGATGGTCGCATGACTGGCACGTCGATGCGGACCACATCGGGTTAAAAACGGTGGATCCGTTTCTGCCGTGCAGCGATTTTTTCACCATCGACGTGGCCGACTCGATCGGCAAAGCCCCCTCGGACGCAGACCTGGACACGTTTGTTGCCAAGCACGGTGAACTGGTCGGCACCTTGGAACTGGACGGCCTGTCCGAACCGCTGACGATCACCACCGATGATGTGCGGCGTGTCGGCAAGCAATACTTGTCCGCCTGCGCCGAAGCAGCGGAAATCTATCGATACATCGCTGACAAGAAAGGCGCCGACCAGGTCATCGCCGAGGTCAGCATGGACGAGACCGATGCCCCGCAAACTCCACCGGAACTGTTGATCATCTTGGTTGCCTTGGCCGACCAAAACGTTCCGTTACAAACGATTGCACCGAAGTTCACAGGTCGTTTCAACAAGGGTGTCGATTACGTCGGCGACCTGACGCAGTTCGAAAAGGAATTCAACGACGACTTGGCCGTCATCGCGCACGCGGTCAAAGCCTATGGCTTGCCAGAAAACCTGAAGCTTAGCGTGCACAGCGGCAGCGACAAATTCAGCCTGTATCCGATCATCCGCCAAGCGATGAATCGAACCGGCGCCGGTGTCCACCTGAAGACCGCCGGCACGACCTGGCTGGAAGAAATCATCGGACTGGCCGAAGCCGAAGGCGACGGACTGGCATTGGCCAAGGAGATCTATCAGACGGCCTACGACCATGTCGATGAATTCTGTGCACCCTATGCCAGCGTCATCGACATCGATCGCAGCCAGTTGCCCGGTGCGGACACCGTCGCCGGATGGTCGGGTAGCGAAATGGCCAACGTGATTCGTCACGACCAAAGCTGTCCCAGCTTTAACCCCAGCGTTCGACAGTTGCTGCACGTGTCGTTCAAGGTCGCTGCCAAAGCGGGCCAACGGTACACCGACATGCTGAAAGCCAACAAAGAAATTGTCGGAACCCAGGTGACCAAAAATATTTATGACCGTCACCTGAAGCCCCTTTTCGTCGGCTAACCTAACCGACGACCGGCTTCGCCGGCGTCCGCACTTGATCGCCGGCTGCATCGCTCGGCCGCGGCTGTTGTGACCGATTCAGGCGGCCTGCTGACAACGGCAGGTCCACTTCGCAACGCCGCGGTTACTGCCGGCTCCTTCCATCGCCCCCATTCATTCGCACCCCATCTTCCGCAATGCAAAAACGCAAGCTTCTGGGCACGGACCTGGAATTACCCGTCATCGGATTTGGCGCCTCATCGCTGGGGCAAGAATTCCGCAGCATCCAATTGGACGAAGCCCTTCGCAGCGTTCGCGTCGCTTTGGACTTGGGCATCAATTTGATCGACACGTCGGCCTACTACGGTCGTGGGATGAGCGAAGTCCTGCTGGGCGTTGCTCTGCGTGATGTGCCGCGTGACGACTATGTGATGTGCACCAAGCTGGGACGCTACGATCGCGACAAGTTTGACTTTTCTGCCAAACGGGTCGCCGAAAGCGTTGACGTTTCGTTGCACCGGATGGGATTGGACCACGTCGACATCATGCTGTGTCACGACATCGAATTTGTCGACCTGGACCAAATCGTTGCCGAAACACTGCCCGCCCTGCGTGAAGCACAACAGGCCGGAAAAATTCGTTATGTCGGCATCAGTGGTTATCCGCAAAAGATCTTTCACGAGATCGCCGCCAAAGCCGACTTGGATTGCGTGCTGTCGTACAACCAATACACGCTACAAAACACTCGGTTTGCCGATGAAACCGTTCCCATGCTGAAAGAAAAGGGCATCGGTGCGATGAACGCTGGGCCTTTCCAGGCACGCCTTCTGACCAACGCGCCGTTGCCGCCATGGTGCTTGGAAACACCCGAGGTGCGTGCGGCAGCCAGCAAAGCTGCGATGTGCTGTGAGAAACACGGTGTGGACATTGCGCAATTGGCACTGCAGTTCTCTTGCGCCAACCCCGACATGTCGACCACGATCGCCGGCAGCGCGAATCCCAAGAACATTGAAAAGTGGGCTCAGTGGATCGATCAACCGATGGACGAAGCCCTGTTGGCGGAAGTCCAACAGATCTTCGCAGACGTCAAGAACGTCGGTCATCCGTCCGGCCTTCCCGAAAACAATTGACCCACCAAGACGAATCAATCCTTATGAAAGCACTGCAGTTAAGCGAACCCAAACGTTGGGAAATCGTTGATATTCAGGCTCCCGGCAAACCCGGTCCCGGCGAAGCCGTTGTCAAAATTCATCGCGTGGGCGTTTGCGGAACGGACCTGGGTGGCTACCTGGGTAAGTTCCCGTTCTTTTCCTACCCACGCATCCCCGGGCACGAATTGGGCGTGGAAGTCGTGGCCGTCGGTGAAGGCGTCAAGAACGTCTCGGTCGGCCAGTTCTGTGCGGTTGAACCGTACATCAATTGCCAACAGTGCTATTCGTGTCGCCGTGGGTTCACCAACTGTTGTGAACATCATCAAACATTGGGCGTCATGTGCGATGGCGGCTTGGCCGAACAGATGACGCTGCCGGCGCGAAAGCTGCACCCTTCAGGCAACCTCACCATGGACCAAGCCGCATTGGTGGAAACATTGGCCATCGGCTGTCACGCGGTGGACCGCAGCAAACTGCAGGGCAAAGAAAACATCTTGATCTTGGGTGCCGGTCCGATCGGCTTGTCGGCTTTGGAGTTCGCAAAGCTGACGGGCGCACGCGTTATCATCGCCGACTTGGTGGAATCACGTCTGGAGTTCGTTCGCCAGCGTATGGGGGTGCAAGACACCGTCCAAATCAAAGGCGACGATTCGGATATCGAAGCGATCCGCGACTTGACCGACGGCCAATTTGCCGACGTGGTGATCGATGCCACCGGTCACAACGGGTCGATGGTCCGCAGCATGGAATTCGCCGCCTTTGCCGGTCGGGTTGTTTACGTGGGAATCACGCAACAGAACCTGGACTTTCCCCACGCGGCGTTTTTCCATCGCCGCGAACTGAACTTGATGGCCAGCCGCAACGCGTTGTCGCCGGACTTCCCACGCATCATTCGCCTAATTGATGCCGGTATCATCGACACCCAACCGTGGATCACGCACCACGCGTCATTCAACGAAGTCCCAGATGTGTTCGAATCGTGGACGCGACCGGAAACCGGAGTCATCAAAGCGGTTATCGAGGTTTGAAAATGATCAAGTCAGCCATCACCGTCAGCTTGGTCGAAGAAGCCAAGGGCGGCCCTTTTGTCTATTGGAACGGACTGGACGATGCCTGCAGCGAAGCAGCACGCCTGGGCTTTGATGCCATCGAAATCTTCGCCCCTTCGGCCGATGCGGTCGACGTGGACAAACTTCTGCCGACGCTGCAGCAGCATGAGCTGAAGGTTGCCGCGGTGGGCACCGGCGCGGGCATGGTCAAACACGGGCTAAGCCTGACCGACCCCGACAAAGATCGTCGCGAAAAGGCATGCCAATTCGTCGAATCCATCATTCATTTTGGTGGTCGATTGTCGGCGCCCGCGATCATTGGATCGATGCAGGGACGCTGGGGCGGCGACCTGGATCGTGACGCGGCTTTGGGATTGCTTGCCGAATCAATCAATCGTTTGGCCCCGATCGCTGCGGAACATGACGTGCCGCTGATCTATGAACCGCTGAACCGCTACGAGACCAATTTGCTGACCACCGTGGCCGACGCCTGCGGTTTCTTGCGAACCCTGGACACGGACAACGTCAAACTGCTGGCCGATTTGTTCCATATGAACATCGAAGAGGCCGACATTGCCCAGGCGATCCGCGATGGCGGCAACGACATCGGACACATTCACTTTGTGGATTCCAACCGACAGGCCGTCGGTTTGGGACACATGGATTTTGCGCCGATCACCCGGGCGCTCCAGGACATCCGATTTGACGGCTATCTTTCGGCCGAAGCATTCCCGCTGCCCGATTCGGATACCGCCGCGGTCAAGACAATCGAAGCTTTCCGCGACTTCTTTCCCCGATAAGGCTTCTCCCACCTAAGGCTTATGACAGATGGCCGATTCCACCGTCCCGGTCGACTCACCCGTCCCATCCCCAGCGACCGCCGAAAGTGAAGCGACGGTCGTCCCATCGAAGTTCTTGTTTCCATTCATTTTGGTCACGTCATTGTTTGCCCTGTGGGGCTTCGCCAACGATGTAACCAATCCGCTGGTCAAAGCGTTCAAAGAGATCTTTCTGATCAGCAACGCTCAAAGCTCGTTGGTGCAAACGGCTTTTTATGGCGGTTATGCAACGATGGCGATCCCGGCCGCGTTGGTCATCCGTCGGTTTTCGTTCAAGACGGGGATCCTACTGGGCCTAGGGCTGTATGCGATCGGCGCCCTGTTGTTCATTCCCGCCAGCATGAACATGCAATTCGGTTTGTTCCTGGTCGCACTGTACGTGTTGACGTTCGGCTTGGCCTTTTTGGAAACCACCGCCAACCCTTACATTCTTTCGATGGGGCCACCGGAAACGGCCACACGACGTCTGAACCTGGCCCAAGCGTTTAATCCCATCGGTTCATTGACGGGGATGATTGTTGCCAGCCAATTCATCCTGCCCAACTTGCAAGTCGCCGATTTTCGCCAGCAGCAAGTCGACGCAAACCCGGCTTATCAGGAAATGCTTCCCAGCGAAGTCGACGGTTTGGTCACCCAGGCACTGGAAGACTACAGCGTTGCAAACCCGACCGAACACCAAGCCATGCAAGCGCACGACTTGGGCGTTGTGCGTGTCCCCTATGTGGTGATCGGCGTGGTCGTGATCGCCGTCCTATTGGTTTTCGCAATTTCGAAAATGCCGGACACCGGACGCGAACATGAACAGATATCACTGGGCAAACTGACATTGAAACTGGCGACGTTCCGCTATCTGGGCGGGGTGTTTGCTCAAGCGTTCTACGTCGGCGCACAAATCATGTGTTGGACGTTCATCATTCACTATGGAATGACACTATTGGGGATGACGGCGGCCGAAGCCCAACGCCACAACATCGCCGCGATGATCATCTTTTTGACCAGCCGGTTCATCTGCACCTTCATCCTGAAATATCTCCGCCCGGGATTGCTGTTGGGCATCCTGGCGATCGGCGGGATGCTGCTGACCGCGGGAGCCATTTTTGTTCAAGGCTATGCGGGGATCTATTGCCTGGTCGGCGTCAGCGCCTGCATGTCACTGATGTTCCCAACGATCTATGGATTGGCACTGGATGGCCTGAATCCGGAAGACGGCAAACTGGCGTCGGCCGGCCTGATCTTTGCCATCGTCGGCGGTGCATTGATGCCGCGTTTCCAAGGCCAAATCATCGACATGAACGCGTTCAACTTTGCCGGAATGGAACTGGAATCCGTCCGTGTTTCCTTTGTTCTGCCGCTGATCTGTTTTGTCGTCATTGCCATCTATGGATTTGCAATGTCGATGACCCAGCGTCCCACCAGCACATCCGCCTAACCTGTTTCCCCCTATCCAGAACGACAAGAGAACTTTGTCATGAATAAAACCCTTTTCGGTGCCGCCGTTTTGCTCGGCACGCTCGCGTCGCCAGTTTGGGGCCAGGACGCGACCACGCACCCCGAATTAGCGCCGCATCCCGCCGTCGCCCCGGCTGTTGAAAAAATCGACCAGGCTGCAAAGGACGGTCCATTCCAGCCCGAATGGGACTCGCTATCCACCTACAAAATCCCACAGTGGTACAAAGACGCAAAGTTCGGGATCTTTATCCACTGGGGTGCCTACAGCGTGCCGGCCTTCGGCAGTGAATGGTACCCGCGTCAGATGTACATCGATACGAAACGCCGCGGTGACAACTTTTTCGAACATCACCGTGAAACCTATGGACCACAAAAGACTTTTGGTTACAAGGATTTCATCCCAGAATTCAAAGCCGAAAAGTTTGACGCCGCCGCATGGGCCAAGCTTTTTAAGGATACCGGTGCACGCTATGTGATCCCCGTCGCCGAACACCACGACGGATTCCCCATGTACGACTGTGCGTTCACCAAATGGGACGCTTCGGAAATGGGACCGCACCGTGACGTGATCGCCGAACTGGCCGATGCCGTCCGTGCCGAAGGCCTGCACTTTGGGCTCAGCAGCCACCGCGCTTTCAACTGGCAGTACTACGTCCGCAGCGAAGATTACGACAACGCAAACCCCGAATTCGCAGGTTTGTACGGTCGCCCGATGCCTTTCTTGTTCAAGCCCGGTGCCGACAAGTATCAAGAGAACTTTGAACCGCACGACGACCAATTCAAAGATGATTGGTTGGCACGCACCTGCGAACTGGTCGACAAGTACCAGCCGGAAGTGATGTGGTTCGACTTTGGAATCGCTCCTCGCGTTATCGAATCTTACGACTCCAATCCCTTTGCCGATCACCTGAAACGTTTTGCCGCGTACTACTACAACAAGACGTCCGGCGACGACGACAGCTTGGGAATCATCAACTACAAGTTCCAAGCGTTTCCCGAATCGGCTGCGGTTTTGGACAAAGAACGCTCCAAGATGGCCGGTATTCGTGAACCGTTCTGGCAAACCGACACGGCGGTCAGCGCCAGTTCGTGGGGCTACACCCAGAACCAGAAATACAAGACGCCGGATCGCTTGGTCGACGACTTGGTGGACATCGTTTCCAAAAATGGTTGCCTGCTGCTGAACGTCGGTCCGCGTCCCGACGGCACCATTCCCGAGGAAGATCAAGCAATCCTGAAAGCGATCGGCGGATGGCTGAAGATCAACGGCGAATCGATCTACGGCACCGAATTCTGGTCCACCTTCGGCGAAGGCCCGACGACAGTTTCCACCGGTCACGTTTCGGAATCCAAAGACAAGCCGTTCACCGCCGAAGACGTTCGCTTCACCAAAAAGGGCGACGTGATCTATGCGACGATCATGGATTGGCCGGAATCCGGTCAAATCAACATCCGCACTTTGGCTGCGGGATCGGAACACTGGCCCGGACAAATCGAATCGATTGAATTGCTGGGATCCGAAAGCCCCTTGGAATACGACCGCACCCAGGAAGGGCTGAAGATCACGTTGCCTGAAAAACGTCCCTGCGATTACGCCTACGTTTTCAAGCTCCGCTAAGTGATGAAACAGTCGTTCGATTGAATTCAGTCTAAATTGAATGCCATCGAAACGTATCTGCTGAAACAGCATCGCGTCCTTGGTTCTTGCCAAGGACGCTTTTTTTGTGCCTAGCTGGCCTTCAGGCGGCGACCGCATGCGCCGTTACCCCCGATCAACGCGTCCGCACTGACCGTCGGTGGCATGGCTAAACTGTGTGATTCACATCAACGAAATCAGTCACCATTGCGTCGGGAACGCCATGCATCGATGCCATCCCGTTCAGGGCAAACTATTCTTCGAATCGCGACTTCCGTTGCTCTTTCGAAGCTTCGCTCATTCCAAATTCGCGTTTTTTGCCGCGTTGTTGGTTTTATCAACGCCACCATGCCTGGCTGATGCCGGCGCGCGTCCCAACGTCGTGGTGATTTTGACAGACGACCAGGGTTGGGGGGACCTAAGCGTTCATGGAAATCGCAATCTAAGCACACCCCACATCGATTCGTTAGCTCGCGACGGCGTCACGCTGGAACAGTTTTTGGTCTGTTCGGTCTGTGCCCCCACACGTGCCGAGTTCTTGACCGGTCGCTATTACCCACGAACCGGTGTCAGCGGCGTAAGCACAGGCCAAGAGCGTCTGAATCCAGACGAATTCACGATCGGCGAACTCTTCCAAGATGCGGGTTACGCCACGGGAATCTTTGGCAAGTGGCATAACGGCACGCAGCCTCCCTATCATCCCAACGACCAAGGCTTTGACGAGTTTTACGGTTTCACTTCCGGCCACTGGGGACACTATTTCAGTCCCCCACTGGAACACAACGGCACGATGGTGCGCGGCAACGGTTACGTCGCGGACGATTTTACCGACCACGCGATTGAGTTCATCCGCAAGCATCGTGAGCAGAAGTTTTTCTGCTATTTGCCGTTCAATACGCCGCATTCGCCGATGATGGTCGACGACCGGTTCTACGACAAGTTTGAAGATGCCGCGATCGATCCACGACATCGCGATCCACAGCGTGAAGACTTGGCGATGACGCGGGCGGCACTGGCGATGTGCGAGAACATCGATTGGAACGTCGGGCGACTGCTATCGGAGATCGAAGGCTTGCACCTGAGCGAACAAACCATCGTCGTGTTCTTTTGCGATAACGGGCCCAATTCGTATCGCTTCAATGGTGGCATGAAGGGCAAGAAGGGATCGATCGATGAAGGTGGCGTGCGCAGCCCCTGTTTCATTCGTTGGCCGGGCCAGATCGATGGCGGACAGCGAATCGAACACCTAACAGCGGCGTTGGACCTGATGCCAACGCTGGCCGAATTTGCCGGGATCGACTGGCAACCGCCGAAACCGATCGACGGAAAAAACTTGCTGCCACTGTTTCGGCGATCACAAGGCGCATGGCCGGAGCGAACAATCTTCTCCATTCGAGGCAACCAAATCAGTGCGCGCACCGACCGTTTTCGATTGGATGCGAAGGGGCATTTATTCGACTTGCGGCAAGATTTGGGTCAGACGACCGACGTGGCATCACGACACCCCGATTTGACCACCAGACTGAAGAAGCAAGCTGCGGAATTCGGCGAATCCATGCGACAGGCATTCGACGCCAATACGGATCGCCCCTTCACTGTCGGCTATCGCGCAAAGACGCGACTGCCCGCGCGGGATGGAACGCCACACGGATTGATTCGTCGCAGTTCCAAAGCGCCGAACAATTCATTCTTCGTCAATTGGGTCGATGCATCGGATCACATTGATTGGCCCATCGATATCGGCCAAACGGGCCTATACGAAGCGGTCGTCCACTACACCTGCGCTCCGTCGAACGTCGGGGTGCGCATCGGCGCCGCTGCAAACGATGCCAGCACGTCCGTTTTGGTGTCCGTCGCTTTCGACCCGCCGCTTTATGCGAAGCCCAAGGAACGCGTCAAAGAGTCGCACTACTTTGTCAAGGATTTCCGCGCCCTTTCGCTGGGGACGTTGAATCTAACCCAAGGTCGCACAACGTTGCGGCTGTTTGCATCGGAGCCGCAGGGACCGGGAATCATTGACGTTCACTCAGTGGAATTGAATCGCATCGACTGAATCGGCGGTGCATGCGTTCGCTTCTGCGATGCCTGTTCATTTTCATCTTGAATGACTTATCAGGAATTTCCCGTGATCGCGTGACAATGTGACGCACGAAAAACACAACTTTGAATCTGCCTATGCTGCAGGATTCTTCGATAGGATTGTTGGTCTCAGCATTTGATTTCCATCGCGCCGGGCCACATCCTTAGGATCCGTCATGATCGCGCCCTTTCGCCCCAGTTCGAATCCTCTGCACCAACGAACACGAGCGTCGTTCGATCACAGCCCGATGCTGTGTTTCTATGAAGTCACGCGGGCCTGCGATTTGGTTTGCCAACACTGCCGTGCTTGCGCGCAGCCCAAAAGCGATCCTGGCGAATTGACGACGGCGGAATCAAAACTTCTGATCGACCAGTTGGCCCAATTCCCCCAGCCACCGATGTTGATCTTGACCGGTGGCGATCCGCTGAAACGCGCCGACCTTTTTGAACTGATTCGTTATGCCGTCGAAAGCGGTTTGGAGGTTTCGATCACCCCCAGCCCGACACCGCTGGTCACCGCGGAAGCGATTGGACGATTGCGAGATGCCGGGATTTCACGGATGGCGATCAGCATTGACGGCGCGGACGCGGCGACGCATGACGCCAACCGAGGCGTTTCGGGAAGTTATGAACACAGCATGCGAATGCTTGCCACCGCCGCCGACCTTGGTGTCAGCACCCAAATCAACACCACCCTGACGCCTGCCAATGTGGACCAGATCGAAACCATGGCAGACCAGTTTGCCACGGTTCGCACGGACATGTGGTCGGTGTTTTTCTTGATCCCGGTGGGACGCGCCGCCGAAAGTGATCGTCTGAACGCCGATCAATGCGAAGCAGCTTTTGAACGACTGTATCAGCAGTCACTGAAACAGCCTTATCGCATCAAAACCACCGAAGCGATGCATTACCGCCGCTTCATCATTCAGAAGCATGCCGCGAAACGTCGCCGCGAAGGCAAATTGGATGACGAAACGACGCGTCCGTTCATGCCGGCGGGAATCAACGACGGAAAAGGCGTGATGTTCGTCAGCCACATCGGTGTCGTTCATCCGACCGGCTTTCTGCCGGTGACCTGTGGTGTGTTCCCCCGGCAAAGCGTCGTCGACGTTTACCAGAATTCACCGGTCTTTCAAAAGCTTCGCGACGCCTCCTACTTGGAAGGCAAATGCGGCTGCTGTGAATTCAACAAGATTTGTGGCGGTTCGCGTGCCCGCGCCTATGGCGTGACGGGCAACATGTTCGCCGAAGATCCCGACTGTTGTTATTTCCCATCGTCGGTTCGCCGATCCGACGACGAATCACAGGATTGAATCCATGACGCAATCCAAAGCTCCCAAACGCATCGCCGTCATCGGCGGTGGCATGACTGGCCTGGCCGCAGCCCACGAATTGGTTACCAACGGCAACAACGTCAAAGTCACCGTGTTTGAATCGGGTGATCGTGCCGGCGGTGTCATCCAAACCGTTCGGCAAGATGGATTCTTGATCGAAGGCGCCGCGGACAACTTCATCACCACTTCGCCGGTTGCGGTCAAGCTTTGTCATCAACTGGGCCTGGGCGATCAATTGGTCGGCACGACACCCGGACGCGAAGGCGCGATGGTGATGCGTCGCGGAAAGCTGGAACCGATTCCCGCGGGTTTCACCGTGATGGCACCGTCACGAATCTGGCCGATCCTGGCATCCAAGATTCTTAGCCCCTGGGGAAAACTTCGCAGCGGCGTTGAATACTTTCTGCCGCGTCGGCGAGACGTCGAAGACGAGTCCCTGCAGGCTTTCGTGTGCCGACGTTTCGGTCGAGAGATGTTTGATCGCTTGGTGCAACCACTGGTCGGCGGAATCTATACCGCGGACCCCAATCGGCTAAGCGTCGCAGCAACGATGCCGCGTTTCATGGAAATGGAAAAACAGTACGGCAGCCTGATTCGTGGCATGCTGCGTGAGCGCAAAGCCAGACCGAAAGCCACCGCCAACTCTCGTGGTGCACGCTACAGCATGTTCATGACGCTGAACGGCGGCATGAGTCGGTTGGTCGACGCCTTGGTGTCCAGTCTTCCCGAGGGCACCTTGCGTTTGAACAGTCCCGTGACAGACATCGTTCGCGACGGGATGCATTGGTCGCTTCAAGTCGATGCTGGTAAACAACCTTGGGAACAGTTTGATTCGGTCATTGTCGCCGCACCCGCGGGACCGGCATCACAACTGTTGTCAAAGGTTGATGTCGATGCCGCGGATGAGATTGCGGAGATCCCGTATGCCAGCTGTGCGGTGGTCTCACTTGCGTACAAGCTGGACCAAGTCGGCGAACCGTTGAACTCGTATGGGTTTGTCGTTCCGATTGCCGAAGATCACTTCATTTTGTCTTGCAGTTTTTCCAGCCTGAAATATCCAGGCCGGGCGCCCGAGGACAGCGTGTTGATGCGGGTGTTTATCGGCGGCGCATGCCAAAGCGGCCTGTTGCGGATGCCCGATTCGGAACTGATGGAATTGGCACACTGGGAACTTTGCAAGACGCTGCGTATCAGCGGTGATCCGTTGATGCGACACATCAAACGCCAAGTTCACGCGATGCCGCAGTACCACGTCGGGCACAACCAGCGGGTGCAAAAGATTCGCGACCGCCTGGCTGCCTTTTCGACACTGACCGTCGCGGGCAGTGCGTACGGCGGCGTCGGCGTGCCCAGTTGCATTGAAAGCGGCAAAAGAGCGGCTCAACAGATCTTGGCCGCGACCGAAGCCCCCACCGATGTCTGGGAGCTACGCGATTCATCCGTATCACAGCCGGACGAAAACAACGGGAACGAACTGGGCGATGAAACCATGGGTGATGAAACCAAACGTGAACTGATCGAACATTGATTCACAGGCTTTTCTCGGCGGCCGCCCGGTTCACCGGTGCCCCGGTCGAAGCCCGATGGTCAACCACCGTATCGCCCCCAGAACCCCACGATCTGTTGCACAGTTTCGCCATCGACGAACTCGTGCGTTAAAAGCTGATCGGCGATTTCTGCCAAAGCAGCCCAGCAATCGTCGCGACGTAGGATTCGATCGAGTTGTTGCAGCGACTGAACCAAAATCGCCTGTGCCCGCTGCGGGTCCCCGGTCAGGGCAACGGCCATCGACCGGGCCATCATCCAATCGGCCGCCCAGGGTCCGAACATGGACGGATCAACATCACCACCGGAGTAAATCATTTCGGCGGCCGGTCCGGCCAACAAAGCAACAATCTCGCGTTGCCGCTGGAAATCCGCGTTCGGATCGACCGGGCCCCAGTTGATACGACAATCGCCGAACCGTTCGGGTAACCACGAATCCGCTTCGCCGCCCAGCTGGACGGACTCGATTTCACCCCCCAAAGCGTGGGCGACGACCGCATGCCCGGCCTCGTGATAAGCGGACAATTCTTCTTCGCAATCCATGACGCCGCCGCCAATTCCAGCGGCCCCTGACTTTCGGGCGGTTGTCCTTGGGTGGCAAAATCAGCGATTGGACGCCCAACGGCCGGTGCGAAGAGACTGACCACAGAGGCCCGGGAAACATTTCGGCTTGCTGAACCACCACCGTGTCAGGCATACTGTGCCGCTTTGATCTGCTGCCGGCAAGGCGGCCAATGATCGATCCATTGATTCGGCCCACGCACTATTCGCGGTCTTGCCGGATCGGCTTCCCCCATCCCATTCCCCCGATTTTCCCGTCCTATGGCGAAGAGCAAGAAGAAAGCAGAGACCATTTTTCTGGTCTGCGAAGAAACCGGCCAGTACAACTATTCGCTGAAGCGTAAGCCCGGTGGCGAAAAGCTGCGTTTGAAGAAGTACAACGCTTCGCTGCGCAAGCACACCTGGCACGTCGAAAAGAAGAAATAGTTCAGCATCCTTACGCATCGATGGCGAACGCTTGTCACGGTGCGTTTGGAATCTTGGCGGTCGGAGTGATCAAGGATGAAACGAGCTTGGCGTGTGGTCCCGCACGATTCCGCACGCGTACAACGACTCGCAAATTCTGCCCGACTGCCCGCCGTGGTGGCCCAATTGATGGTCAGCCGCGGCATCTACGATGGAGACGCGGCCAAGCAATTCTTGGACACGCGGCTTTCCGGGCTGCGCGATCCTGACGGGCTGCCCGGGATCGCCGAAGCGACCGAGCGGATCATGCGGTCGGTCAAAAATGATGAACCCATCGTCGTTTACGGTGACTATGACGCCGACGGAATGACCGGAACCGCCATCTTGGTCAACTGTCTGAATCTGATCGGGGCCCGCGTCAGCTATCACATCCCCAACCGCCTGGAAGACGGCTATGGGTTGAACGCCGATGCGATTCGGAAACTTGCCGATCGCGGAAAGCGACTGATCGTCTCCGTCGATTGCGGCGTGACCAGCGTCACTTGCGCCGAATTGTGCAAGGAACTTGGTGTCGGCTTGGTGATCACTGATCACCACCAGATGGACGACCAATTGCCCGATGCCGATGCGATCGTCCATCCTCGATTGCCTGGCACCGCATATCCCTTTGGTGAATTGTGCGGGGCCGGCGTTGCCTTCAAATTGGCATGGTCACTCTGCCAGGCTCACTGCGGTGCCAAGAAAGTCAGCGACCGGATGAAAAACTTTCTGATGGATTCGCTGGGATTGGCAGCCATCGGAACGATCGCGGATGTTGTGCCGCTGTTGGACGAGAACCGGATCCTGGTCGAACACGGATTGAAAGTCCTGAAGAATCGCCCGCGTCCGGGCTTGGCAGAAATCATTCGCCGCAATGGATTGGACCGCGGCAGCACGATGACGACCGAAAATGTGTCCTACACCCTGGCACCTCGGTTGAACGCGGCGGGACGGTTAGGACAAGCACAGTTGGCCGTGGAATTGATGACCGCAACGGATCCCGATCGCATCGCCGCACTGGCCGAGTATCTGGACCAATTGAACGGCACAAGGGAATCGTTACAGCGAAGCGTTTATCTGGCGGCGAACAAGCAGATCGCCGACCAGTTTGATGGCGAAAATGATGCGGCATTGGTGCTGAACGGCGTGGGATGGCATCAAGGCGTCATCGGGATTGTCGCCGGTCGCCTGAGCGACAAGTACGCCAAACCCGTGATTGTGATTTCCATGGATTCCGCCGGTCGCGGGGAAGCGGTCGGCAGCGGGCGCGTGGGCGGCACCAATATCGATTTGCATGAAGCGTTGTCCAATTGCAGCGAACGATTGGTGCGTTTCGGCGGCCACCAAGCGGCGGCGGGCATCACCATCGAAGAACGTCAAATCGATGCCTTTCGCGGCGACTTTTGTGAAGCGGTCGCCCGGCAATGGTCCGAACGCGATGTTACACCGGAGATCGTGATCGACGCCGAAGCCCCGCTGACGCAGTTGACGCTGGAAACGATGAAGCACATCGACATGATGGCGCCGTTCGGTGCCGGCAATCCACGTCCGATCTTGATGGCTCGCGACATCCGCTTGGACCAGCCCGCACGACGAATGGGTGGCGGCGATCGACACTTGACGGTGACGCTGCGACAGGGGGAACGCACCATCCGCGGTGTCGCGTTCGGCTGTGGTGATTGGTGCGACGAGCTTAACGCTTGCGAAGGTCCAATCGAAGTCGCCTTTCGCCCGGTGATCAATGAATTCCGTGGCTATCGAAACGTCGAAGTTCAACTGGTCGACTGGAGACCGTCGGAGACCTATGCCCCGGTCTAAGCTGGCGATCATTTAGGTCACAGATTGGTCAGGTCGCAGATTGACCAGGCCACTGTGAAAGCAGACGGGCGATCACCACGCGTTGCCCTGATTTCAAAAGCCCAGCTGTTCAAAGACGCGGCGGGTGGCATCTTCAAAGCGTTCATCGTCTTGATCGCTGACATCCAATGGGACTGGTGCCGCTTGAGGCGTGAAGCCCAGCGGCAACGACACCGGTTGAAAATTTTCGAACGCATCCACACGGTCGAATCCGCGTGCGATCCGTGTCGCACCGTCGACGGACGTCCATTGCGTCAGTCCCGCGGCAACATGCCACTGACTTTCTGATTCGTTGGAATAGATCTTGGCAATGTCGGTGCCGCCGCTGGCGGATTCCGCCGTGACGTTTTCAAAATAACGTGCGCTGACCTGGTAACCACCGCTGCTGACCATGCTGCGTGTGGGTGAAATTGACAGGACATCGTCGCCAACACTGTCGTACAGTTCCGCGGTGTCATGACCGCCCGCCGTTGCGTAGGCCGAAACCGATTCAAAACCGTACGCCGACTGAAACAGGCTAGCGCCCGACGAATCGGTTCCACGCAAACTGGTGAATCCAGGCTGCACCACCAGTGTGTCATCGCCATCAGAATCGTACAGATACGCGGCATCGTTTCCGCCGGCGGTCGCGTGCACGTAGGTGCGAACGACGTCGCGCACATCAAAACGAAACCCCACGCCGGACAACACCGCGTCGCCGCTGCGCGATTCCAGCAAATCATCACCGCTGGAATCGTACAGGGTCGCACGATCCGATCCGCCGCCTCCCTCGAACTGGACGTCTTCAAAACCGCGTAAAACGATTTCGACGCCGCCGGCGATCAACCGGCTTTCCACATCGGAATTCGGGTCCGCCGATAACCGCAATCGCTCGCTACCGACGGATCCCAGAATTTCCAATCGGTCCGAACCGCCTGCGGCATCTAAAAAGATCTGGCCGTCTTGATCGGTCAGCAAGTACGCCTGCTCCGATCCGTCGTGGTTTCGGACATTCAATGACATCCCGTCGCGCAAGTCCAACGAGAATTGCTGTGACTGATGATCCGTCGTGACTTGGCTAGCCGATACCGCTGTTTCACCTTCGCCACCATCATCGCCTTGGTGTGAACCGCCAGAAGGTTGCAGACCGTCTAGCGCCGACTGCAAATCGATCGAGTAATAGGTCAACCCTGTTTCGGCGTCTTGATGCTCCGATGCATGATCTCGTAATCGCTGCAGGACATCATCGGCCGTCGGTTCCAGACCGGATGCGATCATGGCTTCGCGAATCAGAACCGTCGCTGCCGCAACTTGGGGCGTCGCCATGCTGGTCCCGCTTAGTGCGGCATAGTCGTCGACGGTGCCATCCCAACCGAAGACGTGATCGGGCACGGCGCTGCCTTGGCCTTCACCCGGTGCCGCTAAGATGCCGCTTTCCCGCTGTGCGAAATCACTGATTTGCCCACCGTCATCGATGGACGTTACAGCGATCACGTTGGGGCTGGATGCCGGATACAGCAAGTCCGTGGTCCCCGGCGTGATTTCATCGTTGGCGTAGTAGTTTCCGGCAGCAGCGAAGACCAAGATTCCGTCATCGTGCAATAGCTGCAGTTCGTCTTCCAGAATGCCAATGGCGTAGTCGCGATTTGCATCGTTCAGCGCAGCGCCGATCGACAGGTTCACCGTCGTGATCGGGTGCTCGAAATCGTTCTGGGAATCGTGGACCCAACGAAGTGCCGATTCGATCCACTCCAGACTGCCCGCTCCGGAATCGTCGAAGACGCGCAGGGCCACCAAATCTGCTTCCGGTGCCATCCCTGATAATTCAGAACTCTGCCCGGCCAACAAACCCGCGACATGAGTGCCGTGGTACCCGGCAGGCCCATCGTCATATGGGTCCGCGTCGTCTTCGGCAAAATCCCATCCGCCGACAACTCGATACCCCGGCCCGATCCCGACGCCTTGGCCCGGCGAGGTAAACGCTTCGTGATCCCAAGCGATGCCGCTGTCGATCACCGCGATGGTCTGGCCGTCGCCGGTCAGACCGTACGTATCACGAAGGTCAGCCGCTTGATCCAAAAGGGAATGATCGGACGCCGGTGACAGGGTGCCTGACGAATCCATCGGCAATGGAACGTCGGACACATCGTGTGACCCTAGTCCGTCTTGAATCAGGTCGGCCGTGGCCGCCGCCGCCAGGCTGGCCGAAAACGCCAGCCGGGTTTCACACTGGCGGATCCCATCGGTCGTGGGAAGCAGGGCCAGCGGCAATCGGCGGGAAGGAGTCTGTGATTTTCGCGTCACGGCGATCTGCAGGGGCGTTGGGCGCGGTGGCGGCGTGCCCCACCTATCGCGATAGGCAGACGCGCCGAAGGCGGACTGTTCACGAAAACGTAGGACGCACAGTCGTGCAAAAGTTTCCTAACCGGACCTTCGCCAGATCCGATCGACTCCGCCGGCCGGCATGTCCGATTCAATGATTGAATCCGTCAAAACCGGACCCCGCCGACTTGCCATACCGCATGGTTTCAGGATCCAAGTCGGCCCGTCCCGCATTCGGTTTCCTTTGCAACTGCTGTTCGTTGGGATTTGTGGAGTAATCAGGCGATGTCGCTGTTGAAGATCTGGAACTATTTCCGCAAAACCGATGTACCGGAATCGGCGTCCTCGGCCGCCAGGCCGGCGGAAGCAGCGGTTGTGACTTCCAAAGCGGCTCCGACCGCTGAACGCGGGGCCGACGCCCGCGCGATCGGCGATCGCACCGACGTCGCGGTTTCACAACCGCAACCGGCAAAACCGAAAACCAAGGCGGTCACCAAATCCATTCGCGCGGCTCAAAGCCGTCACAGCGTGCTTTGCAAGAAGCTCCGCAAGTGGGTCAAAGCGGAAACGCCCGCCACCCTGCGAGTCTTGGAAATCGGCGTCGGTGATGGCCAGCGTGCCGAAGCGGTTCTGTCGACGCTGATGCAAACGATTCCCGCCGAATCGATCACCTATTGCGGCGTCGACACGTTCGAAATGGGCGGCAGCGATCTGACGCTGAAAGACTTTCACCGCCAGATTCGTGGACTGGGAATTCAGCCGCGTCTGTTCCCGATGCCGACGACCTTGGGGCTAACGCGGGTCGCACACTCACTGGGCCAGTGTGATGTCATTTTGGATTCCCAAAATTTTCACGCCGGTGAAGATGCGAAGAAGCTGACCGCAAAGCTGGCTTCGGACGCATCGCTATGGCTTGCCGACGTGGGAAACGATTGGGTAGAAGTTAACGGTGGTGGCGACGCATCGAAACGTGCCGCCTGATCACCGCTGCGGCACGCCTTGGACCAAAGCACTCTTTTCACCACGGGATATCACCAACCATGTGTGGGATCGTTGGATATGTCGGCGCGACGGATGCCGAACCTTTTTTGGTCGACGGTCTGCGTCGGTTGGAATACCGCGGGTATGACAGTTCGGGTGTCGCCATCCACTGCGGTGAATCGATTCATGTGACCCGCGCCGTGGGGCGGATCCAAGCCCTTGCCGATCGCCTGGGACCGACACCGCGATCCGGCGTTGTGGGGCTGGGGCACACCCGCTGGGCCACACACGGTCCGCCGACCGAGACCAACGCGCACCCACACATCGGTGGCGACGGTGAAGTGGTCTTGGTCCACAACGGTGTGATCGAAAACTTTCAAGAACTGAAAGATCAGCTGACCGCCAAAGGGTATGCATTCAAATCGGCAACCGACAGCGAAGTCATCGCGCATTTGATCGCCGAAGGCTTGAAGGTCACGCCCGACAATCCCGATCAGCCCAACACCAAGTACGTCACCGCGGTTCAATGGGCGATTGCACAACTGCGGGGAACCTATGGCCTGGCGGTTCTGTTTCGTGAACGTCCCGGTTTGATGGTCGCGGCACGTTTTGGATCGCCGTTGGTACTGGGCGTGGGACGGGGTGAATTCTTTGTCGCCAGTGACGCATCGCCCATCGCCGGGCGCACCGACCGCATCGTGTACTTGGCCGATCACCAAGTCGCGGTCCTGACCAAGGACGGCTTTTCGGTCCTGCATAAGGACCAGGGCAAGATCCGCGTCGACATTCAACCGCTAAGCGTGGAAAGCAACGATGTCGATCTGGCGGGTTTCCCGCACTACATGCTGAAAGAAATCCACGAGCAACCCGAATCGCTGCGCAACGCGATGCGTGGTCGCCTGGATGACGAAAACGCGACGGCGGTCTTCGGCGGTCTGAACATGACGCCGCAACAGATCCGAACCGTCCGTCGAATCATTCTGACCGGCTGTGGTACCAGTTGGCACAGCGCGCTGGTCGGCGAATACATGATCGAAGAATTGGCACGGATTCCCGTGTCGGTTGAATACGCCAGTGAACTGCGGTACCGCAACCCGCCGATCGAAAATGACACGTTGGTGTTCGGGATCACCCAAAGCGGTGAAACCGCCGATACCTTGGCAGCGATCCGTGAAACCAAACGCAAAGGGCACCGGACGCTGGCCATCAACAACGTCGTCGGCAGTAGCATCGCCCAAGCGGCCGACGGCGGCATCTACTTGCACGCGGGTCCGGAAATCGGTGTGGCCAGCACCAAAGCCTACACATCACAGTGTTGTGTCTTGGCCATGCTGGCGTTGTACTTCGGACGGATGCGTCACCTGAGCTTTGAAAGCGGTCAACGCATCATCGAAGAATTGCGGATGCTGCCCAACGCAGTCGCCGAAGCGTTGCGCTGTGATGCCACCGTCAAAGAAATCGCGGCCAAGTACCACGAGGCGTCCACGTTCCTGTACCTCGGTCGGCAATACAATTTCCCGACCGCCTTGGAAGGCGCGTTGAAGCTGAAAGAAATCAGTTACATCCACGCCGAGGGTTATCCGGCGGCCGAGATGAAACACGGGCCGATCGCCTTGGTCGACGAACACACGCCCAGTGTCTTCATCGTCCCCAAAGGCACGACCTACGACAAAGTCGTGGCCAACATGGAAGAGGTCAAAGCCCGCGGCGGCCCGATCATTGCGATCGCAAGCCAGGACGATCCGCAGGTCCAAAAGATCGCCGATGACGTTATCACGATCCCCGATGCCCCCGGGCTGACCCAGCCGATCGTGTCGATCGTCCCCCTCCAACTATTGTCCTACCACATTGCGCTTTTGCGGGGTTGTGACGTTGATAAGCCACGCAATCTGGCGAAAAGCGTCACCGTGGAGTGAAAATTTAGCGATAGCGTTGTCTTTGCAGACTTGGTAGCCAGAATGGCTTAGCGTGAGGCGGAAACCCGCAAGGGGCACTCGCCGACCACCCGCATGAGCCTGATCGGGCCACTCCGGGTCTTTTCAGACAACCCGAATCCACTTCGAAGACGCCGTCCTATGAAAGATTTCGAACTCAGCTATCGAGCCCGCAAAGCCCTGATGGTGCACATCGGTGAAGAGGCCGGTGCAGAAATCGCGAACCTGATCAACGAAATGGCGACCGAGATCCAGGAACTGCGTCGCACCAAGGTCAGCGTCACCAAGATCGTCCCCGGTGCGGTCACCGAAACGCGAGAATTCAACGAAGAACCGGTGTGAATGAACATTTGATCGTCATAGACGGCAAAAATGTTTGAAGACGATCGTCGGGACGACTAGAGTGCTGGAGACTGAATTCAGCTTCTCTGACCTCCCCTAAGAAGCCCGATTCCGGGTGGAGACGATCCCGAATGACGCGACATTTCCAGTGGTTTTACGCGGCCGCTGCCCTTCTGGCTTGCTGCCTGACGACGGCCCCCGCACAAGGCCAGCTTTCGGTCCTGAACACGATCTACGGCCAGGGCGTCCACGCCTATAACTCGCATCAGTACGACCAGGCGTATCAACTCTTCAGCCAGGCAATCACCCACGGCTATCAAGACCCTCGGGCCTACTACTTCCGCGGTTTTGCGGCCGATGCGATGGGGCGGCAATACGAGGCGGAGGCCGATTGGCAGGCCGGTGCCGAGCTGGAAGCCCGCGGTAAAGTTAACGGTGACATCGGCCGTTCCTTGTCACGAATTCAAGGATCCGCGCGGTTGAAGCTGGAAGAAATTCGCCGTGAAGCACGCGTCCAGCAATTGATGCTTGGCCAAGCACGGTCCAATCAGCGGATGAACGAGATCCAAGCCGCTTCGCCTGCACCAGCCACGCCGCCCCCCGCCCCCCCGGTCGCTGACGCACCCGCCATGCCGCCGGCTGATCAAGTCGACCCGTTCGCCGACGATCCGGTGGCCGACGCCACGGTCGAAAGCAAGGATGTGCTGGAAGGCACCTTGGACGAAGATCCGTTCAAGACCGACGGCAATGCGGCCGCGGCACAGCCGGCCGACGCCCCTGCCGACGACAACCCGTTCGGCGGCAGCGACGATTCCAACCCGTTTGGCGACACCGGTGGTGACGACAACCCGTTCGGCGACATGGGCGGCGACGACAATCCGTTCGGTGATTCGCCTTTCTAACGCGAACGCTGACAATCGCCAGAAAGCACTTCAGCCGCCGGCCCCGAAAGGGTCGGCGGTTTCTTTTTGGATCGTCGGCCGACGCGTTGGTTTCACCTCAAGCGGCATCGCCATCATCAGCGGCGTTCCCATTGCTGGATGGGTCGCTCGTCGCATCTTGCTCACTTGCAGCGGCTTCAGGCAACTGGACCACCGGATCGCCAAAGTCCGGTGTGAAGCGGACCTGCGGGTCGTGTTCACAGGTCACCTCGGTCCCCAACAGCGCGTCGTCAATGACCATCGCCACGTCACATAGCGTACAGGTCACACGGACTTTGCCCGGCTCGGCCGCCATCGCAGCCAAATGAGCTTGGGTGACGCCGGCCACTTCGATGTCGTCCGCTTCCAACGTCGTCAGCAGTTCGCGATTCACTTCCGTCATCCCCGCCAAGCGATTGGCCAACCGACGGACGCTGCGTTCAAAACTGTTGCGCGACGTGCGGCCGTTGCCGAAGTGTCGGTCACGTTTCAGATAAAGATAGGTGAAGCCACGTAGCAGTCTTCGCCGTGCCTCGGTGGTCAATTCGTATTTCGACTTCTTGGCGATCAATTCGAAAATCCGGCACAACGCGGCCGGATCATAATCCTCGAATCGCATCGTCGTCCCGACCCGCGAACTTAGCCCGGGATTACTGCGAATCATCTTGTTCATTTCATTCGGATACCCGGCCAAGATGACGACCAGTCGCTCGCGTTGATCTTCCATGCGTTTCAAAAGCGTCTGCACGGCTTCACGGCCATACTGATCCTGGCCGCTTTCATCGATCAAGGTGTAGGCTTCGTCGACAAACAGAACGCCGTCCAAAGCCTCATCGATCTTGGCGTTGGTTTTCGGTCCCGTCTGCCCCGCATATTCCGCGACCAAACCGCTGCGATCGGTTTCCACCAAGTGACCTTTTTCCAGGACGCCAAGGGCACCATAGATTTCGGCAACGATCCGCGCCACGGTTGTCTTTCCGGTGCCGGGGTTCCCGACGAACGCCATGTGCAGACTGGGTTTGCTGGTGGGCAAGCCCGCTTCGGTCCGCAGCTTTTCCATCCGCAAAAAATTGGTCAGCGTTTCGATCTGGTCCTTGATTCCATCCAGGCCGACCAGCCGGTTCAGTTTCTGGCGTGCGTCGTCCAAACGCTGTTCCGGAGTCCGATCGTCGTCGGGATCCACTGCCGGCGTTCTTGCGGTGACCGCCGGTTTCGGTGACGCCGCGGCCGGTCCACCGGTCGGCATCGGTGTCGGCTCGGCGGGCCGGCCCGCACTGGCACCGGCCCCATCACGCAACCGTTGGGCTTCACGACGCAACCAATCAATGGCTTCCCGGGCGGCGTCGGTGTCTTCGGGATGATTGACCTCCGGTTCAACCGCTGGTTCGGACGGGCTGGTCGATTGCCAAGTTCGACCTTCGCTGATCTCCATCTGCCGCATGATTGATTCGATGCAATCCTGTTCATTCAAATCGATTCCGCCGTCGACCGCGGCAATCAGCTTGGCCATCCGCATGACCAACGATTCCAGTTCACCGTATCGGTCGCGGATCGAAGGGATCTGGGCGAACGGACGTACCAGATCGGCCCACTGGAACTGAACCGCCGTTTGGACCAGCCAATCGACCGCGTCGCGCAGCTTGGATCCCATGACGGTTTGTCCCCACAGGTGTTCCAACAACACGCGTCCCATTTGACGCTGCTGCATCGATTGGAAACCTGCGTCGGGCACCACGGTGGCAAACACCTTCATCACCAACCCCTGGTGCAGATCATCCATCTGATCGGCAATCGATGCGGCGTCCCCGTCGCCCTGGCCCAGCCAGCTGTAGGAGCCACGGATCAGCTTGCCGCTTTCGATAAACAGCGTCCGGGTCTCTTGAAGTGCCTCGCGATACAGCCGAATGGACTCGATAATGGCGTCGTTGGGATCAGACATGACAGACTCGAGAAACGGGACCGCCGATCCGCCCGAAGGCGAAGCACCGATCGATGGAAAAGGGCACCCTTGTGGGGCAGCGCGTGCCGACACGCCAAGGCGTCGCCACACAATCCTACCGTGGCGACGGCGGCACCGCGCCCTGCCGCACTGGGCGACCGCAAATTCACCACATAAAGCCATGCCAGTCAATAACTTATGACGCCTGCACGTCACTCCGGGGCCGTTGTGGCCGGGACCCAAAATCCTTACACTAACCGGTTCGTTCAGCGGCGAATCTGAGCCCCAAATTCGGCCGGCCGGTCCCCCTATAGCCAAGAGCAACGACGTTGGCAGACGACGAATTCGAAGACGGCAACGAAAACCAATCAGACAATCCGTCGGACGCCGAACCGTCCGAGTCGGGTCCGGAAAATACCGGCGCCGATGACGTCGAAGCCGGTTCAGAAAACGGCAACGGCGATCCACCGTCGGGCACCGACATGGTCACGCCGGCCGGAGACGGGGAAGGGGGCCGTGGTGCCCTGCGGATGGTCGATCTGCCGATCGAAGACGAACTGCGTGACAGCTATCTGACGTACGCGATGAGCGTGATCGTCAGCCGTGCCTTGCCCGACGTCCGTGACGGTTTGAAACCATCCCAACGTCGGATTTTGGTCGCGATGAACGACCTGAACCTCGGCCCGGGCAGCAAGCGGGTCAAGTGCGCAAAGATTTCCGGCGACACTTCGGGTAACTATCACCCGCACGGTGAAAGCGTCATCTATCCGACGCTGGTTCGCATGGCCCAAGAATGGAACATGCGCAGCCTGTTGATCGACAAGCAGGGGAACTTCGGCAGTATCGCGGGCCTTCCCCCGGCGGCGATGCGATATACCGAAGCTCGCTTGAGTGCCGTCGCGGCCAACATGCTGGACGACCTGAAACTGGACACGGTCGATTACGTCCCGACCTACGACGAAGCACGCAGCGAGCCGACCGTTCTGCCCAGCAAGTTTCCGAACCTGTTGATCAACGGTTCCGGCGGGATTGCCGTTGGGATGGCGACCAGCATCCCACCGCACAACCCAACGGAAGTCTGCGATGCGTTGATTCGGTTGATCGATGAACCGGAAACAACGATCGACGAATTGTGCGAAATCATCCCGGGTCCCGATTTTCCCACCGGCGGGATCATTTGCGGACGGGCCGGCATTCGACGCGGTTACAAGACCGGACGCAGCACAATGGTGGTGCGCGCCCGTTGCCGAATCGAGGAGATGAAGGGCAACCGCCATCGCATCATCATCACCGAGATTCCGTACCAACAGTATCGCGACCGGATCGTTGAAAAGATCGCCGCGCTGGTCAACGGCGACAAAGTCAAAGGCATCTCCGCGATCCGCGATGAAAGTGATCTGAAGGAACCGGTTCGTCTGGTCGTCGAACTGAAACGCGACGCCGATCCGGATGTCGTGCTGAATCAGCTGTATCAATTCAGCCCGCTTCAAGACACCTTTTCGCTGATCTTCTTGGCCCTGGTCGACGGCAAGCCGCGTGAACTGACGCTGAAGGAAATGCTGACGGAGTTCCTTCGTCACCGCGTCCACGTGATTCGGCGCCGCACCCAATTCTTGCTGGCCAAAGCACGCCGCCGCAAACACACCGTCGAAGGTTTGTTGCTGGCACTGGCCAACATCGACGAGATCATCCAAACGATCCGCACCAGCCGTACCCAGCCGGAAGCCAAACAGCGGTTGATGGGCATCGAATGCCCCTCATCACTGATGCAGCGGGCTCTGGGCGACGAAGGTTTCAAACAATTCGTCATTGAACGCGGCGAGGCGGAATCGTACACGCTGACCAGCGTCCAAGCGGACGAGATCCTGCGGATGCGGTTGGGCCAGTTGGTCAACCTGGAACAGGAAAAACTGACCGATGAACATGCTGAGTTGCTGAAGGAAATTTCCGACTATTTGGACATCCTGGGCGATCAGGCACGCGTCTACGGGATCATCAAAGATGACTTGGAAGAGATCAAACGACGCTTTGGTGACGCACGCCGGACGGAAATCTCCGGTGAAGAACTTGGTAACATCGATCTGGAAGACCTGATCACCGAAGAAACCATGGTGGTTTCGATCAGCCACAACGGGTACATCAAACGCACGCCAACCAGTGTCTACAACACCCAGCGTCGTGGCGGCAAAGGCCTGAAGGGTGCCAAGACCGACGAAGCCGATCCGATCGCGTTGCTGTTTGTCGCCAGTACCCACGCGTACCTGTTGTTCTTGACGACGACCGGTAAAGTTCGCTGGCAAAAGGTCTATGACTTGCCGCAACTTGCCCGAGATTCTAAGGGACGCGCGATCGTCAATCTGCTGAACTTGGAAGATGGCGAACAGATCGCCGAGTGTTTGGTCGTGCGGGACTTTGACCAGGAAGGTTACTACGTCGCGATGGCGACCCGAAAAGGCTTGGTCAAAAAAACACCGCTGGAACAGTACAGCCGACCGAAGCGAGGCGGCATTATCGCCATCAAACTTCGCGAGGATGACGAATTGGTCGATGCCGCCGTCGTCGGCCCCGGTGATGAATTAATGATGGTCACCAAGACCGGCATGGCGATTCGTTTTAAGGAATCCGATTCTCGCCCGATGGGTCGTAACACCTCGGGGGTCAAAGGCATCTCCCTGGTCGGCGACGACGAAGTCGTCGGCATGGTGGTCGCCGATCCCGATGCGACGCTGCTGACCGTTTGCGAAAACGGCTACGGCAAACGCACCCCGTTCGGTCCGAATTTGGTGGAAACCGATGAAGACGATGCGGGAGAAGAAGAATCGACCAGCTCGGGTGCCCGATACCGAACACAAAAGCGTGGTGGTAAGGGGCTGCGAGACATCCGCACCAGCGAACGCAACGGACAAGTGGTCGGCATTGCCGTCGTCAAAAACGACGACGAAGTGTTCATGATGACTGCCAAAGGCAAGATCCAGCGGATCAAGGCCGGCGATATCAGCGTGATCGGTCGCAACACCCAAGGTGTTCGGATCATGAACGTCGACGCGGACGATTCTCTGATCGAAGTGGTGCGTGTGCCGGCCGAAGAACGCGATGAGGAAGAAGCCGAAACAGCGCCGACACCTGACGGCGGTGACTCCAATGACTCGGACAACGTTCCGGCGGCGGAAGATCAAAACGAACAGTGACCTCCGGTCGCTGATTCGTTTCGGTTCGCGGCACGCCGATTCAGCATCGTCACCAAATGGTTCAGACGTCGGAGGACGTCGGTGATTGCGCCGACGTCAACGCTTGGTGAACCATATGCCGGGAATAGCCGGTCAGCTTGGCATGGCCGGGACACCAGCCTTCCAGAAAACGCACGAAATCCGCCCAGGCCAGTGGATACAGTTGTCGCCACTGCGTTTCCAAGGCGTCCAGATCGAATCGATCACCGTGATGGCGGACCACGGCGGCACGCAGTGCAGCGAAATAGATGGCCAGGTAAGTCGATTCGTTTCGCTGACATTCCGATTCGTCGACGCAACTGCTTAAGAAGTACGCCACGTCCTTCATTCCGCATCCGCGACCGACGTACTGGAAATCCACCATCGCCGGCGCCGATCGCTCGTCAGCGGGAAAACACATGTTGGCGACCTTGGCATCACCATGAACCAGCGTCTGGAAGAAGCTCTCATTCAAACGCTGATCAATCACAGCGGCTTGGCGTTTCAGATCATTCTCGGGCATCGCCCGCCATTCGTCCGGCCGGGTGTCCAAATGCCAGTACGTTCCGATCGGCCACAGTCCATCGAAGCCGGTCGCATCGTCGGCCGGGTGCAAGAACGTGCCATGGAAATTGGCTAACCACGCCAGCCCGCGAGCCACACCGTCGATGTCCAATCGGCCCAATCGCAAGGGAAACCCTGCGGCATCCAGATCTTCCAGCACCAATGTCAGGCTATCTTGGTCACTGGCTTGGCCCCAGCAACGGGCGACGCGGCAACGATCGTCGCATCGGTCCGCGAATCGGGCATAGAACGCCGATTCCACTTCGTAGGAACGCAACTTTCGTCGATGAGAAATCGGTGTATCCCATCCGCGAGGGTGGCGTCCGGGCTGGTCGCCGACTTGCGGCGGCCGCACCTGCTTGACGATCACCGTAGGGACCGACGCTTTCACCAAGGGAACACGGACGATTTGGCCGTACCCGCTCCAAAGCGACTGAACTGGCGTCGTGGGGCCGACCGATTCGGCGCCCGCAACGTCGCAAATCCAGTCTTCTAATGGCATTAAGGAATCCAACGTGGCGGTCCCGGCGTCGATTTGAAACGGAGGCCTCAAGCACAATTCCGCCACCGCGGGACGGCAAGCGGCCACTGGCTGCCAACAGAAACGGCTGGCCAACAGAAACGGCCATGCGATCGATCGCATGGCCGTCGGCGAAATTTGATTCGTGCCAGCCCGTCAGTGCGACGGCGTCAAAGGCATCCTGTCTTGGCAATCAGGCCTGGAAACTGCTGCCGCAGCCACAGCTTTTAACTGCGTTGGGGTTGTCGAAGGTGAACCCCTTCTTTTCCAGGCTTTCGTACCAATCGACGGTCGTGCCATCCAGGTACAGAGCACTTTTCTTGTCGACGACCACGGCCACGCCGTGCCATTCGTACTTGGAATCGACTTTGTCGTCGAAGCTGTCGTCGAAGTTCAGGGTGTAGTTGAAGCCGCTGCAGCCGCCACCGGCGACGCCGATGCGCAGCAGCATCGAATCGTCAAAATTGTGTTCTTTTTGGAAGCGTTTGACTTCTTCGGCAGCACGTTCGCTGAGCTTGATTGCCATATCGGGATTTCCCTTTTCGTCAATTCGTCGGGGCTATGAATCGGTCTTTCCGGCCGGTCTATCGTTCCAACCGACAATGCATGATATTCATCAACGGACGATTTCGACAAGTCTTTTCGCGTCCGATCACGGTCGAGTGATGGGCGCCGAACCATCCAATCCGCCATTGGCCACGCTTTAACTCCCCCCATCCCCCCCTCATTCATGCGAAAAATCGGGACTCTTTCACAGCCCAGGGACGCCCGCCGGTTTTGCGACTATCTGTTAACACGCCAGATCGACGCGACGTGGGAACAGGAATCCGACGGATGCGACGTCTGGATCCGTGACGAATCGGACGTGGAAGCGGCCCGAACCGAACTCGGCACGTTCCGCCAAGACCCGGGTGCCCCCCGCTATGACGTGGGTGATCAGGTCAAAAAAATTCGCAGCGAGCAGGCCAAACAGCAACAGCGGATGCAGAAGAACATCCGTTCGGTACCCACCGGCGGTCCGGGGATGGGACGCATGCGTCAGGCGAACATCCCGCTGACCATCGGGATCATTGCAATTTCGGTCCTGGCCAGCTTTGGGACCAACTTTGGCAACGTCGATTGGGCGGATCCCCGGAACGCCGATTTTCGGGACAACCTCTCGTTGGAAACCAAAAGTTATTTGGCGATGTCGTTTGTCGACCGCTACGACTATGCAACCTTGCAAAGCGAACGTGGTGAAGTGGTCGACTGGACGGTGTTCGCGACCGCGGACGGTGGCGACAGCTTGGCATCGTTAAAAAAGGGCCAAGTTTGGCGTCTGATCACACCGATGTTTTTGCACGGCAGCGTGATTCACCTGCTGTTCAACATGCTGTGGATCTACACCTTGGGGTCGTCGCTGGAACGACTGCACGGGTCGCTGTTTTTCGCCGGTCTGGTGCTGGTCAGCCAGATCGCGGGAATGCTGGTGCAGGTGCTGCTGCCCGACTGGTTGCCCCCGTCGTTGCAAGGATCACCGTTCGCCATCGGTGCCTCCGGTGCAGTGTTCGGACTGTTCGGATACATCTGGATTCGTCCGAAGGTCGAAGCCCTGTACCCGATCCGCATGCCACCCCAGAACGTCATGCTGATGCTGGGATGGCTGGTGATTTGCATGACGCCACTGATCGGCAACGTTGCCAACGGCGCTCACTTGGGCGGATTACTGGGCGGCGTCGCTGCCGCTTATTTGTGGCCCGGGCGTGTAACCTGACCGGTTCGAACCGCCTACCGCGGGTTGCCTCTCGCTTCGCAAAAGCAGCGTCCCCGAACTCCCGTTTCGTAAGTCGAAAGACGACGATGCCCGGCGCTGACGTAACGCATCAACCGTCAGCCAAGCCGCGTGCGGTGATCAATGCCCGTGATGCCGCGGCATGTTCTTGGTCGGCGGCGCTATCGGTTTCCTCACGATACTGATCGGCCATGGAATCCATCACCGTCGATTCACCATCGCGGCACTGCAGGACGGCAGCGGAAACCTGGCCGGCCAAGCACACTTGAATCGTAACGGCGACCTTGTCGTTGCTGTAACGCATGACAAACACGTTCTTTGGTCCTGCCAAGACGTCATAACAATCATCGCCGAAGCAAGCAGCCTGTTGCAGTTGCTTTCGCATCGCAATCAAATCGCGATACCATCGCCACATCGATTCCGATCCGGCCGACCTCGGACCGATCTTGGATGATTCCATGGCGGCAGGATCGGTGGGCAAATGCCCGGCCGACCAATCGTGCTGTGGATATTCGCGGCGCCGCCCTTCGACCACGGATTGCCGAAGATGATCATCGCCAAAATCGACAAAGAACGAAAACGGGTTGGGGCAAGCGAACTCTTCCCCCATGAATAGCATCGGAATGGCGGGCGACAGAATCAGCAAGGCAGCAGCGGCACGTTGCGCCGACATCCCGGCGATGGTGTGCAGCCTTTGGCCCAGCGGATGATTGCCGATGAAATCATGATTCTGAATCGAATAGACCAAGCCCGCAGTGTCCACTCGCGCCCCCGGTTCGGTCCGCTGGCGTGGCGAACGTACCGTGCCTTCGAAGACATAGCCCTGTGACATGACCTGTCGCAGGTCGCTTTCGGCGTGATAGGTCCGTTGGGACAGTTGTTCGCCCGGACGAAGAACGGCAAAGACGCTGTGCAGAAAGTCGTCACACCACTGCGCGTCAAAGTTCATGCCGCCCTGTGACCGAGGAATCAGCATCTGGGGATCGTAGATGTTGGACTCGGCGATCAGCGATGGTTTGCGGCCCTTCGAATCACCCCACTTTCGAACCGCCTCCGACAATTCAGCCACCCAGTGGTTTTCACTGTCGTCGGCGATGCAGTGGATCGCGTCGACACGTAAACCGTCGATACGGTATTCATCCAACCAGTGAATCGCGTTAGCGATCGCGAACCGTCGGACTTCGCGATCGGTCGGCGGCTGGTCAAAGTTTGGTGCATCACCCCAGACCGTGTGATGCTTGGCGGAAATGTATCCGCCCAGTGGATGCAGATAGTTGCCTTCCGGCCCAAAGTGGTTGTAGACGACGTCCAGGATGACAGCCAATCCTTTGCCATGGGCCGCATCGACGAAGTCGCGAAACTGATCCGGCGTGCCATAGTCGGCCATGGGTGCAAACCAATCGACGCCGTCATAGCCCCAGTTCCAGCGTCCGCCACAGGCCGCGACCGGCATGATTTCAATCGCATTGACACCCAGTTCGACCAGTTCGTCCAGTCGATCAATCGCCGCCTGATAGGTCCCCGCATCGGTGAACGTTCCCAGATGCAGTTCGTAGATAATCAAATCATCACGACCGATCGAATCGGCGCATCGGTGTGCCCATGCGTGTCGGCGGTCGACGACTTGTGACGGACCATGAACACCATCCGGCTGAAAACGACTGGCCGGATCGGGGACAACGGTTTCACCGGACAATCGATAGCGATAGCGTGTCCCCGCAGGACACTCATTGACCAACCCCACGTGATATCCAACATCCGTCCGACGCAGCCGATGGGTGGACATTGGTTGATCGCCTTGGTCGACCAGCAAGACTTCAACCTCTTGGTGCGAAGGTGCAAACACCACAAAACGCGTGGTATCCCGATGGATCAGCGATGCCCCCAAATGACCGTGCAGGCGATCAATCTCCAGGCTCGAAGGACACGTCGTTGCATCGGAGCCAATGGTGGGATCTGATCCGTCACGCCCCACCAATCCGAACCACCGACACCCTTGCCAGACGCCGGCGGTGCTGTGATCGTCGGCCAAAAACAGCCGTCCTTCCCAGCCCGATTCACGATGATGCCGCAACACGCGTGAAGCCAAGGAACGATCAGCGTTGCCGACAACCACCGCTGGAATGCCGCTGATCAAAGCAGCCAGATCGTTCCCCGAATCACCGGCGAAGGCGATTTGGTCGGAATCGATTCCAAAGTGTTGAATCCACCAATGCAATGCATGGGCTTTGGTCACCCCGCGGGGCATCACATCGATCAACCCGTCACCGTTGAACGGGTCAACGCTGTGAACGATGCCAAAAGGCAAATCTTGCTGATCCAGAAACTCACGAATCGCGGCGACCCGCTGCTCAAGTTCATGCTGGTCCGCGTAAAAACTCAGTTTGAAGCGGGCCTGTTTTTCGGGCTCTTGCAATCGAATGCCGTCGATCGCTTGCAAACGTCGCCGCAGATCATCCGCGTCGATGTCACCGGTGATCCGCGACAGTTCGTCGTCATAGGCTTGCAGGCGTTCAAACCCGTCGGTCACGACATCGCCCGCGGGGGAGCGTCCCGCAACGTCACCGGCCTGACGGTGATAGATGCTGCTACCGACATCGCACAGAATCCATTCGGGCAGGGGCAGATCAAACTGTCCGATCGCATCGCCCACTGATTCCAAATGCCGCCCCGTTAAAAACGCCATGCGCAAACGCGGCTGCCCGGGCGTCGGTTGGATGGCTTGATGAAATCGCCGTAAAGCTTCGGTGCTGGCTTCGAGCCGGCGTTCCGCTTCGTCGACCGACAAGCCGCCACGCACCGCCTCCCGCACCTGCAGCGGGATCAGAGTGCCGTCCAGGTCGGTTGCCAAATACGAGTGCTTTGGTTGATTGGATTCCATGAGATTCAATACTGAGCGAATGACGGATCAGGATTGGATGGGCTTCGAGTGTGGTGCGACGCCGCCGGTGCCCGTCCCGGGTCTCGTTTGATAGGGTGTGAATATCGAAAACACTTGGCTTGACCGTTTGACGACGTCAACCGTGGCGGTGATCGGGCGACGCGATTGGAACACGCACGGGCGTGGGCGTCGACCGAACCATCGCCCTGCCGTCTCCTTTCCGATCCGGATCCGTAGCGATCCTGTATGTAGAGTGTGGATGTCGAATGAATCGCTGGATTTGCGTCATTGCAGTGCTGGCCATGGTGATCACCGGATGCGCCAAATCGGAACCCGATGCCACCGCGTCGGCAAAGCCATCCGGTTCTGATTCGACTCAACCAGCATCGCCGATCGCAGCAGATCCGGCAGACTCCGACACTCCGGACCCCCAAGCCCCCCAATCGATGCCGGGCACTGTGATCTCACCCGCGACCGGCGAAATTCCGCCTAAGAAGGACGGCGTTCTTCGGATCGCCACGTTCAATGTGTCGCTGTACGGCAAAGCCCCCGGACAAATGATGGAACGCCTGGCTGATGGCAAGGACCAGCAAGCCGAACGGATCGCGGCGATCGTTCAAACGGTGCGTCCGGATGTCTTGCTACTGAATGAAATCGATTTTGACGAAGACGCCGCGACGGTAAACGCGCTGAACGATTTGTTCTTTGCGGTCGGCAATACCGAACGCGAAGGACACCGGTTCGAGCACGTTCGTTCATTCCCCAGCAACACGGGCGTCGATTCGGGACTGGACCTGGACGATAACGGGCTACCCGGCCAACCCAATGATGCTTGGGGATACGGTGTGTACGAGGGGCAGTATGCGATGGCCGTGCTTAGCCGTTTTCCCATCGATGACGAACAGATCCGGACATTTCAGACGTTGCGTTGGGCGTCGATGCCCGATCCCCAAGTTCCGGTCGATCCCAAATCGGGTGAAACGTACTACGACGAAGACGTTTGGAATCAGCTGCGGTTGTCCAGCAAGAATCACATCGACGTTCCGGTGCGAATCGGTGAACGCACGCTGCACGTTCTTGCCAGCCACCCGACGCCGCCGGTTTTCGACGGTCCAGAAGACCACAATGGATGCCGCAACCACGATGAGATTCGCTTCTGGACGGATTACTTGGACGGTTCGTCCGACGCCTGGATGATTGATGATGCGGGGGTTCAAGGCGGCTTTGATTCCGACGACCCGTTCGTGATCATGGGTGACCTGAATGCCGATCCGGTTCGCGGCGACGGCCGACGTGAAGCCATCATCAACTTGCTGGAACACGATCGCACGACCGATCCACAGCCCATCGGCGCGGCGGTCGCGGAAAAGGAACCTTCCGATAGCGTCAGCCCTCACGCGACTGCCGACTTTGGTCGCAACGGATGGATGCGGGTCGACTACGTGGTACCTGATCAATCACTGGAGCTTCGTGACAGCGGTGTGTTTTGGCCGGGACCGGATTCCCCGCAACGCTATTGGATCACGGCCAGTGATCACCGCTTGGTGTGGATTGACGTCGTATGGCCGTGACGCCCGATCCCAACGCCCCCATCCGTGTGCTGTTGATGATCGGATCGATGGACGGCGGCGGCAGCGAACGACAAATCCTGCATTTGCTGCGTCATTTGGATCGCGACCGGTTTGAACCGCATCTGTATCTGAAACGTGCCGAAGGGATCTTTTTGAAGGCCGTTCCGCCGGATGTTCCGGTCCACGTGGCATCGGATTTTGCCACGGACATCCAACGCAATTGGCCCGGTCGAATCCACCGCCAAGAATCCCGAGAACTGGCGATGCTGCTGCGTGACGAACAGATCGATGTCGTTTACGACCGCACGTACCACATGACATTGACTGCGTCGTCGGCTTGCCGACGGTGCCGCGTGCCACGTGTTTCCACGATTGTCAGCCCGCCAAGTCACGCGTTGCCAATGGTCGAAACGAAATTCATTGCTTGGAAACGCCGTTTGCTGGCGATGGCCTATCGCCGATCCTTCCAGGTGATCGCGGTCAGCCGACAATCCGCCGAATCAGCCGCCCAGTCTTATGGATTGTCGCCCAATCGGATCCGAGTCATTCCCAATCCTATCGATTTGGATGCGTTGCGCAATGACGCCGCAGATGCGGAAACCCGAATCGGCCAACAGCACCAACGTTTGCGTCTGGTCTGTGTCGCCAGAATGACGCCGGAAAAAGGGCACGAGGTTCTGCTGGATTCACTTCGGAAGCTGCAATCCGGGCCGTCCGCCAACCGCATTGCAATTCAATTGGACTTGGTCGGCGACGGACCGCTGCGGCCAAAGCTTCAAAAGATCGTCGCGTCAAACGGCTGGAACCATCCGACTGCGACGTCCGAACCCGGGCGTCCGACCAATCACTGGGTCCGATTTCTGGGCCGATCGGAACGTCCGGCGGCACACATGGTGACGGCCGATGCCTTGGTACTGCCATCGCTGTTCGAAGGCATGCCCAACGTCGTGCTGGAAGCATTGGCGCTGAAGGTCCCGGTCATTTGCACGACCGCCGGCGGTGCACCGGAAATCCAGCGAGACAAGCCGATCGCTTTCTGGGCAGGGCAGGGCAATGCCGATCAACTGGCTGCCGCGATCGCGGCCATGTCACGTAGCCCCGAAAGGGTCAGCCGCCATGTTGAAAACGGTTTCGATGTGATCGGGCAACACCACAACGTGCAACGTACCACCGAACGGATCGAAGACATCCTGTCGGCCGCCGCCGGTCGCGGAATCGACCGCTAAGCCCTGCCAATCGCTTTGGGCGGCAGCAGCGATTTAGGCAAACGGTCAAAACCAGCGGCCGAGACTCGTGGTCGGCCTAGCGGACCAGGATAAAAACGTTGGACATGACGTCCGGCCCGTCATCGGCACCACCCGGCTGAAGCCCGGCGATGGCATCAGGTACCAATGTCGCTTGCAGTGGCAGGAACGCACGGTCGGCCAGGCTATCCACCAACTTCGACGATTCTGCCGAATCGATCATGTCACCAAAGTCGTGACGAACCGACGTCGGTTTGACATCGGCAAACTCCGATGCAACGCCTAGTACCGGAGCATCTGACGCCAAGCTAAGCCCCACGGATTCGACCTGTTCGCGATCCGCCAGCAGATTCATGATGAATCGGTCCAGCTGCTTCGCCGGGGCTTTCAAATACATCAGCGAACCCGACAGGTTTGCATCATCCACCGCGTTGGCGACGGCGCCCAAAACGGACGGGTCGACCGGTTGTTCGCTTTCGTCGGCCACGCGTGCACGTCGCATCGCGTCGCGGATCGGTGCCATCCCCAATCGCTTATCGACCAGCCGGATGTCCAGCACCAAAACGGCCTTGGTCGAACGTGACCGGCCCGTTGCCGATGCGCCGACCAAAGAATCCAACACCGCCGCATCTTCGGGCGGTGCAACCGTGTCTTCAGCCGCCGGAGTCATCGTCGAGGCATCTTTCGGTTGCGTTCGGCTGGCGACGGTATCCGGTCGTGGCAGCACGGTTTCGCGCGACGTCGAATCGATCCCGCCATCAACATCGGGGTCCGATTGCACCAGCATCGAATCCTGCTGGATCGACGACGGATCCGCTTGAGGCATCTCCGGTGGAACCACAACTTGGCTTCCCGGCTGCGTGTCGACATCGCGGACGTCTGACGAATCGGTCTGCGCCAGACCGTTGATCGGATCGACCGGTGATGGGTCGGGCAACAAAACGACGGCCAATGCAACCGATGCGGCCAAGGCCAAGCAGGCGCCCACGGCAACGACGCGTTTGACCGGCACCGCGATGGCGGTCCGTACGGGTTGTGTCGACGCCTTCAACAGCGGGTGGCTGTCCTCACAGCCCTCCAAACGGGCTCGTTCGATCGCCGATTCCACCACGCGGTCGGCAAAACCGTCGGGCAAAACATTCGATTCGCTTGCGGACAGTTCGCGCAAACGGTCACCCAGATCACGCAGACTTTCCAGATCCGCCCGCGCATCGGCGTCGTGTCGCAGACGGGCATCGATCCTCGCCTGCTGTTGCGCATCAACGGCACCATCCAAATAGCCGCTGAGCCGTTCTTCGATTTCGGGGTCTAAATCAGACATCATTCACGATTCGTTCAAGGACCACGCCGCGTTATGTTATCCGGATCGTGTATCCGGCGTGACCGACCAGGCCGATGGGTTTCATCCATGAAACAGCAGCCCCAGGCAACGCTGGCGGCTTCGTCGGCACGGTCGTGCGGTCGGTGGTGATTCATGGCATCGGATGACCACCGCGTTGCAAAAGTTCCCGCGTCGTGGGCCGGATTCGAAAAACCACGCATTTTTTTCGCGTTTTTTCGAGTATCCCCCCACGCGACGCTCATCTTCCCCGTTTTCATCGGCCCCCGAAGGCCGGCCACGCCATGGATCCACGAAACGCCGCATTGCGGGCCAATCGCCACACTTACGACGCGATGGCGGCGAAGAAAGATCCGCTTTGCCGCCCGGCCAGCGACGCGGAATTGGCCGATCCGCTGTCCACGGTGGACCCGATCGGCTGGCTGGGGGGATCGATTCACGGTTGGCGTGTGTTGTGCTTGGCCGCAGGCGGGGGGCGTCACAGTTCGCTGTACAGCGCCGCCGGTGCGGAGGTAACCGTGGTCGATTACAGCCCCGCGATGCTGGAGCTGGATCGTCAGATGGCCGCCCGCCACGGGCACCGGGTGCGGATCATCGAAACCAGCATGGACGACTTGGCGGGCCTGGGTGACGAATCCTTCGACTTGGTCGTCCACCCGGTCAGCACGTGTTATCTGCCGGATGTGTCCGGTGTCTTTTCCGAAGTCGCCCGGGTCACCAAACCCGGTGGTCTGTACATCAGCCAGCACAAGACACCGGTCAGCCTTCAAACGTCTTTGCGACGCGGTGGCGGTGGCAGCTATGAAATCCTGCATTCGTACTATCGACGCGATCCAGTGCCTGCACCGGAGCATTGGTCGGCAGCGGCACGCCGGCTGCGCGAACATGGTGCCACGGAATACCTTCACCGCTGGGAAGAACTGATCGGCGGGATGTGTCGATCGGGATTTGTGGTCGAAGACTTAACCGAACCCATGCATGCGGATTCGACCAGCGCCGCCGACTCGTTTGCCGACCGATGCCGGTTTGCGGCACCTTACGTTCGCATCAAGGCACGTCGCAGAACAACACCCACAAGCCCAAACCATCGTGCGATCAACGCTTCGGCATCGAATGCCACGGCCCCTAAGATCTGGACCCCATGACGGTCCCGCCCCGCAATGCGTCTTGAACACTGACGTGCCCGGCCAACAAATGCGTCCTTGTCTGTTCGGCCAGAGTCAGAACGCCTTGCCGGCGCGCGATGGTTTTGAAATCGCTGGCCGATCGAGTGACTGAACCGGCGTCGTTCCAAACGTCGTTTCGATCAATCTCATCGGGGATCCGTATCACTTCATACAGATACATCGTTCCCTGATACCCGGACTGGTCACACGCGTCACATCCGGCGGCCTGGTACAGCACGGCATCCTGCGTCAACGACAAACGCTGGGCGGTCGCCCGATCGGGACGCGTCGGTCGGCGACAATGATCGCACAGCCGTCGCAAGCTGCGCTGGCCGATGATGCCGGACAGTGATGATGTGAAAGGCGCAGCGGAATCGCCGTAGCTGCACAACCGACGAAAGCCCGACAACGAATCGCTACTGCGCATCATGCCGATGACCAGCGCGCCGGCCGATGCCGCGTCGGCACACAGACGCGCGGTGCCTGCATTCCAGGGTTCACCGAGCAACACGACATCGGGATCTTGGTTCAAGCAGACCTGTAGGGTTTGTGTCATCCCCAAGCCGGCGGCCTCGCAGGTCAGCACTTGGTTAATGCCGGGCATCGACACCGTTCCACGCCGCTCCGCCGAGCATACGTTTCGGGTGACGTCGTTCAATTCGGCGGCAAAGGCTTGCATGGTGGCCCGCTTTCCGCTCCCACGCGGCCCGCAAATGGCAACCAGACCGTGGGACGATTGCAGGATCGTGCGTACCCGTGCCAGCTGGACCGGGTCCATCGACAACGCGTCCAAGGATTCCGCGACAGCCGAAAGTTCGCGCAACCCCAGAACCATGCTTTCGCCGGCGGCGGTCGGAAAAGTCTGCAGGGAAACATGAAAACGTTTTGCCCCGCGCAGCAGGGTGAATCCGCCTTCTTGTGGCAGACGACTCTCGCTGCGGCGAACACGCGATCGCAACTTCAACGCGTCGCTGATTTGGCGATACAAAGCGACGGAAAACGCGCCGTGGACAGACAAGCGGCCTTCGGCACGGATTCGAATGCGGCAGGTGTCGCCGGCCGGTTCCAAGTGAATATCCGTGGCGTCTTGGCGAATGGCTTCCGCCAGAAGGTCGGCGATGGCTTGGTCGGATTCCGATGCAGCGCCGATCGAAAGTGTGCGTTTGGCCGCATCGATTTCGTCGGACGGCCGTTCCGCTGGCGAAACCTGCTCCGCCGGGCGCTGGATCGTCGGACGTTCATCGTGCGAAGGGTCATCGCAGGCCTCCGCTGCCTTTGCGTGTCGCAGCAAGCCATCCTGACGATTGGTTGAATCATGCAACGCGGCGATCAGCCGTCCGACGACATCGGCGGTGGCAAACATGGGGCGAATCCGGCGATCCAATTGGCGACCGATCGCATCGGCGTGACGCAGCCCGTCGGGACAGGCGACGGCCACTTCCAAAGTGAAACCGTCATCAGCCAACGGTGCCAGCGAATGCTTCTCGCACACCTCCTTGGGAATCGATTCGGCGACCGATCGGTCGACCGGCAACGGCTCATCGACGGGCGGATCAAAGACGGGGATCAGGTACATTTGTGAAAACGCATGTGCGATCGCCGTCTGATCGATCAATCCATCGGTGCCCAGAACCGGGGCGCTGCCGACACCGTCTTGCAGCGGAGAATCGCTGGCATCCTCCGGGGCCTCGCACCAGCGCAGCACGGCATCGGGATCCATGCGTCCCACCTGCATCGCCCACTGACTGGTACCGGCGGAACCCTGAGGATCAACGGAGATCTCGTTGGAGATGGATTTCATCACGTGGTGACTCTTTGACACAAAAAAGCGGTCGCTAATGGGTCCGAGATCCCAGCGGGGCAGGGCGGACGATCTTTTCAAAACAAGCCTGGGACCATCGACCCAACGCAACCAAACGAACCGACCAGGAGCGAATCGTTGACTTGGCCGAAGGCTTTGGCGGGCGTTGTCGCCGGACGAAAACCGTCCTGGGCAAGGCCGACGACCCGCCGGACGACATCGAACGGTCCTTTTCGCTGGACGCCCGACGGTGCGGGGAATTGGGGTTCGCTGGGTTTGAGTGCGGTGAAGACGGTGGCGTCGACGATGTCCCGTTCGAATCAGAAACTTGGCCACGCAAGGCCAGATTCATCGCGATGGATTCACGATCCAATGTCTGAGCGGGCAACCAAGTCCAGCGTTGTCCCCATCGACGTCCCCAAGCGGTGGTGGAAATCAAGGATTTCAATTCGTCGCGGCCATAGACGACGACCAAATCGGCGGCAAAACGCGAAGCGGGACGATGCCGAAACAAACGACCAGACGCTTCATCGACCAAGCCTTCGACCACGTCCAAGACTCCGGACGCTTCATCGCCACCGGGCAGCGGGCAACGACGCACCAGCACGGGCACACCCCCGCAGCAAACGCAAACCCATTGGTCGCGCAGGCCCAAGAAGACGTGCACCGCGACCATCGACGAGGACCGGAACGGTCGATTCCAGCCGGCCGACGGCACAATCAAATCCGGCGTGATCGCAACGACCTGTGATCGATCGTTCGCGACGTTCACCTCCTGCGCGGCTGGACCGCCATGCAGTGCAGACACGATCGACCGCATTTGACCGCCTGGCGTGGTCACGTCCACACGATGCCCACCGAAATGATCGCTTAAACGAAACGACTGCAGAACAGTACCGCCGTCCATTTCCTGTGACACGTCGTTGAACCGGAGCTGCCTGCCGGCAACACCGTTTGACGATTCGATCGGAACAGGCGAGTCGGCGGAGACTCGCACTTGGCAAAGCGACAGTGGGCATCCCACCACCAAACGATCCGCGGAAAGATCATGCCCCAGGGAATTCAACAGGTCCGAGAGCGCGACATCTTCGGTCGATCGGGTGAAATCCTGTGACGCGTGGCGAAACGAAACCCCTCCCCACCAAGTTCGGTGCACTCGGCAAGCGTGCAATACGTTGGCGTCCCAGTGGACTGCCGTGCTGGCTTGCGATTCCGGGATGGATTTCAGTTTCGCGACTTCCACATCACCGATCCGAATCGCCGTGAATGTCGGGTCGCCCTGCCCAACCGCCGGCAATCAGATCCGGCGAAACGAACTGGCCCGAAAGCAAATCTTGTGGAATCAAGTCGCCGGTCACACTGCTGCGACGTGAATCGAAACCTTGTTCGGTGAAGATCACGGTGTACTTGTTGTCGGTCGCCGTGCCGGCGCGGGTCAGCGTCAGACTCCATGCGTCAGTGGTGCTGTCGACCGGGCCGATCGAGAAATGGATCGGGGCGGTGCGGTCCAAGTCCAACTGGCTGAGGTTTGCCGCGTAGTGCCCCGCCTGGGCGTGAAAATCGACTTGTGCTTCGCGAACGCTGTTCAGGAAGTCGAAAGCATCGGTGGCCTTTTCACGTTCCATGTTCGCCATCACCCGCGGCACCCAATAAACCGCGACCGCGCCGATGACCAGCACCAGCGAGACTTCGACGACAGAAATGCCACGCCGTGGACGCCCCTCTGGTCGCTGCGGGCATTGATTCAAACGGGTATGGAATAACGACATGGTTCTTTTCGCCCCGGTCCGGTGGCTGGGCGGCGGATCGGTTCGCCTGGTTCGCATTTGCCGCCGTGCCCACCGCGGGCGACATCGGCCGAGGTCGATTCGCATCGCCAAACCGCCCGTGGGCTTGCGGGAACGAATGCCGACCTAGGAAACCCTTAGGCCGCCGCCTGGCGTTGAGACGGACAATTCGGCGGACATCGCGGCGGCGACATGGCGACGATGGGGGCACCGCAACCGAATCGAGCGATTTTGTGGATCGTGACGATTGATCGTCCGAATCAAAACGGACGTGAAATCCACTTGCCGGTCGCAGCAGGTTTCGCCATACTCCGCGATCCGCAGTTTGGCGAGCCGGCGGTGAAAGATCGCGCCGGCCGTGTAGTCCGTTCGTCCTGCAGACAAGTTGAAAAGACTGTATGCCCCCACGTCCCATGAGCTCGCGTAGCCGAGCCCGCAAGCGTTCACGCGTCCGTTCACGTACCCGCAAAAAGGACCCGATCTTCGTCGATGGCGTCCGCCCACGTCCGATGTACGTGGATTACAAGGACGTGGAATTGCTGAAGAAGATGGTCAATCGCCAAGGCCGAATAGTCGGTCGACGCAAGAGCGGCTGTACCGCCGTCAGCCAGCACGCGGTCACCGCGGCTGTCAAACGAGCCCGCTTCATGGCTCTGATGCCCTACGTCGGTGAATAAACCGGACGTCTTTTCGGTCCAGCGTCGCGTGGAGTTCTGCGAAACCGACGCTGCCGGCATCGTTCATTTCGCCGCATTTTTCCCGTGGATGGAGAGTGCGGAGCATGCCTTGCTGCGGTCGCTGGGGATTTCTGTTTTGCCCCGGCAACGGGATGACACCAAACCGCTGACTTGGCCGCGTGTTTCCGCCCAGTGCGATTATTTGTCGGCCGCCCGCTTCGAAGATGAATTGACCGTCGACGTTTCGGTTCGCAACATCGGCCGCAGCAGCGTCACGTATCGATTCACGTTCCGGTGCGGCGATCGCATGTTAGCCCGCGGGCAGGTCGTCTCGGTCTGCTGCGAATTGGCGGCCCACGGCAAATTGACCAAGGCACCGATTCCCGATTCGATCCGCGAAGCGCTTTCGCGCTACCTGGACGCCCCGGAATCCCCACAGGATTCGCCGGATCAGCCAAGCGTCTGAGTTGTTCGGACGAAGTTCGGCACCGGCACTTGAAATTGCCAGAAGTCTGACGGATTCTGTCAAACCCAATTGGGCCTCAAGGCGTAGCAAAGCCGTGCTCGTCATCCCATCCGCCGGACCGATCCCTTCATGTTCGACATCTGCGTTCCCCCCGCCCTTATTGACTGTGGTTTCGTCGATCCCAGCGTTGGCCTGCATGGATTTTCAGACGCGTTGATGTCCAACGGCCTGTTCGTCGGCCAGGCACTGAAGTGGCTGCCGACGTGGCTGACCCCGATCTGGGTGTTGGGCGTGGGCATTGCCGCGGGCGCAGTGGTTGCAGCGGCCATTTTCGCCGTACTGGCCATCCTGTCGTTCATCCCCGGCCTAGGCAATATCCCCGATCACCCGCGTCGCGGCGTGATCGCATCGCTGATTCTGGGAATCCCCGTCGGCCTGGCATTGTGCGGGTGGTACATGCCGCAGACCGAGGAAAACGCGGGCGTGCTGGTCTTGCCGCTGATGTTGCTGGGCCTGCTGGCCGGATTCAGCGTGATCTACGGGATGTGGCATCGCACACGTTCGGAGTGGTTTTCGATGCTGGGCGAGGGTGTGATTCCCTACGTGCTGGGAACGCTGGGCGTGTTGGCCTTGATCGGCCTGGGTTCCACACCACTGGTGGAATCACCGCAAGAGATCCTGGCATCGGTCCCCGCCGTCAACATCTTTACCGATGGCGTGACCACCCACGAAGTCGAAGTGCCCGCGGCATCGCCGGACGCCGAACCGGATGACGCCCCGTTCCATCCGGCCGAAATCGAGTACAACACCCGCAGCACGTCCGAACTGACGATCCGCAGCAACCGCACGGTCTTGTTGGCCGATGCCGACGATCCGGCTCGCTTTTCGACTTCGCCGTTCCGCGTCGATGCCGGCGAAGTGCTGGAGTACCGATACGAAGACCGCGACACGCCGCCGCTGCCGCCGGATTCGTCAAAGCTGCACATCCAGAACCGTGAAATCGACCCCGCCACGGTGGTCTTTACGTTCGTCAACTTGCCACAGATTCCGCAAGCAAGTTCGATCGTTTACACGGCCCTCGCTGTCGTCGTGTTGATCGCCGGATTGATGGTCTTTCGCCAAGCGGCACCTCGGGTTTGGGCCCTGGGTTTGTCGACGGCCAAAAACGAGATGGCCCAGCCGTTGTATTTGATTCTGATCGCACTGGGAGTGGTCGGGATTCTGTTCTTTGGGATCTATCCGTTCAACACCCTGGGCGACGACATCCGTGTGCTGAAGGACAGCGGCGTGACGCTGATCATGGTCTTGGCCATGTTGCAGGCGGTGTGGAGTGCGGGCACGACCGTCAGCGAAGAAATCGAAGGCCGGACCGCCCTGACGGTGCTCAGCAAACCCGTCAGCCGACGTGCGTTTGTGCTGGGCAAGTACACCGGAATCATGCTGACCGTGCTGGTGATGTTCTTGATCATGGCAGCCGTCTTGATTTTGGTGCTCAGCTACAAGCCGATTTTCGAGGCTCGTGAACTGACCAAATCGGCGCCGGTGTGGCAGGAATGCCATGAACAGATCATGTCCGTGCTGCCCGTTTTGACGCTGTATTTCATGGAAACAATGGTGATCGGCGGCATCGCGGTTGCGTTGGCCACCCGACTGCCCCTGCTGGCCAATTTCATCACCTGCTTCATCGTGTACGTGATCGGAAATTTGACCTCGCCGCTGGTGGCGTCGGCCCAGGACAACAATGAATTGGTGGGATTTGTCGGTAAATTCATTGCTGTCATCGTCCCCAATTTGAACGTCTTTAACGTCCAAGCGGCGGTGGATACCGGAAATACCATCCCACCGATCTACTTGGCCGGAGCATTCAATTATCTTGTGGTTTTCGTGGTCGCGATTTGGATGCTCGCGATGTTGTTATTCGAAGACCGCGATTTGGCATAACCCGCCACGACCTGTTGCATCGGAACGGCCCCCACACCGGCTCCGTTGTGGTGGACGGTGCGGGCATCGGCCCATCGCACAGCGTGTCCGCTGGGCCTGCAACGGGAGTCCACTGCATTGAACCGATTCAGCACATTGGCGGCCGCCCGGTCGGAACCCGACGCCGGCGGATCGCTGGGCACGTTCTTTTGGTCCGCTTTGGCGGGCGTTCTGGTACCGGCACAGGTCGTCCTGCTGGGGCTGATTGCCCAACTGCTGGACAACGAGGGCCTTTCGGGTACATCGGTCCGGCTGGGCAGCCACCTGGAGCTTCCCGTTCCCTCATGGCTGGTCGATCAGGCCCCGCTACGCCAACTGGCCGAACTGGTCGTCGTTTCGGTGTTCCTGGCCGCCATTTTTTGCTTTGCGATTTGGATGAATCGCCGCACCGCCGATCGTCGGGCCCGCAGCGTGGTCAAATCGCTGCACGCCCGACTGTTACGCCAAAGCCTGCGCCGGGCCGAATTCGAAGGCGCCGCGGCCCAACAGGTGCGTGCCCAAACGCTGATCGACCAGCACCTGCCGAACGTGCAAAAAGGTCTGTCGCTTTGGTATCGATCCATTCCACGCAGCGTGTTGATCCTAGGCACCTGCGTGACGCTGGCCTTGCTGGTCAATCCGTGGCTGGCATTGCTGGCCGTGCTAAGCGGGTTGATGGTTTGGCAGCTGTTTCGAATCTTGCGCGAACATGACACCGACCAACTGACCGATTGGGAATTGCCACGGACCCGCAATCGTATGGCGGAATTGGTCGGCCAAGCACCGCTGTTGGCCCGGCTGCAAGCCGACGGGCTTGCCGACACGGCCTTCAGTAGCGAACTGGAAACGCTGTACCGTCGACTGGCGGTGGAGGACGAAAAACGCGCCCGACTTTGGCCCATCCTTTTCCTGGCATCATCGGTGGCGATCGGCGTGCTGATCCTTGGACTGGGCGTCAACCTGTTCGGCGTTCAGCGGGGCCTAAGCCTGCCCGCCGGCTTGGTCCTCGGTCTGGCATTGACCGGCGCATCGGTTTCCTCGCGGCGTCTGTCACGTCTGGCCAGCCAGTTGCGAACCAGCGGCCGTTCGAGCGAATCGGTCTATCTGTATTTGAACCGCAGCGGTGAAATGGCGCCCAGCGAACAACGTGTCGGCCTGGGTGGCCTGCGAGACTCGGTCGCGATTCACGACGTGTCGCTGAATAGTTCGGCCGGCGACGCCATCCTGAGCAACCTAACGCTGCAATTGAATCCCGGATCATTGGTCGTGCTGATGGGAACCGATGACGTTTCCAGCCAAGCACTACTGGAATTGCTGATGGGATTCGGCCGGCCCAGCGGTGGGAAGGTCGAAATCGACGGAATTCCCTTGCTGGATGTGCACCCACAAGCACTTGCACGAAATGTGATGTGGGTCGAACCGAGCGGGCCGATCTGGGAAGACACCGTGCTTGAAAATTTGCGCGGCGGCGATGACTCGATCAACAACAGTGACATTCGAGACACGTTGGAATCGTTGGGGATCTACGAACAGCTTCAACGTTTGCCCGAAAGCCTGAACACCATCCTGACCCCTGGTGATCGATCATTGGGACAAGAAGTGACTTATGCCCTGGGAATCGCTCGCGCGGTGTTGCACCGACCGCCGATCATCCTGGCCAAAGAATCTTCGCCGCCCGCCGAACATGTGGCGGACGATCCGTGCTTGAAAGCGCTGAAGAACTTGGCCGATCAAGGCAGCCTGGTCGTGGTCTTGCCGCGGCGACTGCAAACGCTTCGCTTGGCCGATCGCGTCATCCTGTTGAATGGTCCTCGCTTGGTCGGTGAAGGCACCCACACGGATCTATTGAACGACAGCGATTTGTATCGCCACCTGAATTACCTGTTGTTCAATCCCTACCGACGCCGACGCAGCACGATCGCAACAGACGCCTGATCATCGCTGGTGATCATCGTTGGCACCGTCGGCTTTGGCCCGGCGGCTAGGCACCGTCGGTTTGCTCGCGAACCCAGGCCAAATAGTCCTCCGCCGCCCAGATCACGGGTGTTACCAAGATCTCCGGCGTTTCATACGGATGGATTTCGGATAGCCGGCGAACCAGCATCTCGGTCAATTCGGATCGTGTCTTGATGACCAAACGATACTCGCTGGCCGATTCTCGCGTGTCTTTCCACACGTAATGACTGCGTATCGGCCCATCCACTTGGATGCACGCGGCCAGACGTGCATCCAACAAATGTTCGGCCACCTGTTCGGACTGTTCAGATGTTTCGACGGTGGTGACGACTTGCACCATCGCGGCCACCCGGTCGTACATGTCAGACACCGGCCAGCTTGCGAACCATCGACGGGTCGCTTAACGAAGGTTGCAACGGATCGGCACCCAGGGTTCCCACCAGGCTGTCCAAATAGGCTTCGGAACGTGCCTCCTTCAAACGATCTTCGACCACTTGCAATCGTTGCTTGGCGACATCCGCGATGCCCGAACGCAGATTCGACGGTTCCGCCAAGTAGGCCTGCAAACGATTTTCGAAACCTTTCCAGTGATCAATGTCACGCGTTTGCTTGGCAACCAATCGACGGCGATACCAATCGCTGGCCAACAGATGATCGCGGTCAAACAACGCTCGCACGTCCGGATGGTCGACCGTTTTACCCTCGTAGTCACCGTTGGCCAGGATCGACAGAATCGCCTGAAGCGGCGGACATGCCAGTTCATAACTGCCGTCTTCGAAATACCGTTTGGCCACTCGCTGCTGAGCTTCGGCGATGTGCAAAATGCCATCGGCAAACGATTCAGCGTCCTGCAACTCGGGCTTCAGGATGTCATCGGTGAAGACTTTATCGGGACTGTCAAAGACACGCGCCAAGTAAGTGTGCACAAACTTGCGTGTGATCCGATATCCAAGGCGACTGGCCGGCACAGATTTGCCGTCGACTTCAAAATCCTTCAACGGCTCCAACATGCCGTTCTTGATCATCGCCGCGGGATCGCGTTCTTCGGCCGACATGCGGCACCAGATTTCGGGAATCAACAGTGAAACGTCGTGCCCAAATTCGAAACGCGGACCGATGTGACCAGCCGCTGTGCTGAAACCGCCCAACCCGGTCAAGATCATCGAGACCACTGCGGCGTTCAAATCGATCGACGGCGGCAAAGCGTTGAACGGCCCCTTGGTCAATGCGCCCTCGCTGCCCGCCCCGGTGGTGCTGGGGCTCTTTCCGGTCAGCGAACAAACCCAATCCATCAGTAACTCGGGCAATTCTTGATAGTGCAGCGGCGAATAGACCGCCAACGATCGAATGCCGGCCTTCTCGTCCGGCGGATTGTTCCGACGCCCGGCCAACACCGCCCCGACGGGAATGTAAACCGGCTGGTCTTCCTTCAGGGCACGGTGCAACTGCACGCTGCGAAACGCGACATAGGTGTCACGCACGCGTACGGCATCGGGGCGATCCTGTAAGTATCGCGGGTTTTTCGTCGGCTTTCCGTTGACCAGACGCGGCCGATCGGTGCTGACGACGAAGCCATGCTCACGCGACGCGGCCCGTGACAGCATGTCCTTCATCGGTTTGGTGAAGTTTTGAAACTCAATCACATCGTCGACGATCTCATTGGACTCGTCCGGCCCCAGCGGTTGGAAATTGCTAATGAAACTTCCAGGTCGCGACAGGTCAATTTCCGTCTGTTTATCCAAACCGCGGTGGATCGCATCGTCAGGACGCTGGAACAAACGGTATTCACAGTTTTCGACAAACTTATAACTTCCCGCTTCTTGAATCGCCTTGCCCAAGTTGGCGATCGACGTCGCGGGAACAACCACACTGGCGCTGATGTCGTCTTCGCGCTGGACCTTTGCCGCGGCGATGAAGTCTTGCCGCAACTTGAACGTTCGCCAACGTGAATCATCCAGCCCCACACGAAGGTAGGTCCCCACCAACGACCGCGAGCCCAATTTCAATTCATGTCCGGGGGAACCATTGACGATGTCGACGCTAAAGAAGTCGCGCCAATTGCCTCGCATTTCGTCACGCATGAAACGTTTGATGATCAACGCCGCGGCATAAACGTGATCGGGGATCGTGTTCAGCCACTGGATGTATTCATCGCTGTAATTCGGTTGTGGCGTCAACAACTGAATCATGCTGCCCAGACTGCGGGACGGATCCAACACACTGCGACTGGGGCGGTCTTTGTAATCCGGTTTGTCGTCGGTGTCGTCGCGCCAACGATCGGCATAGGATCGATTGAAGATTTCATCCAGCTTGGCAAAGTCTTTATCACGGTCGGCGATAAAGATCGGCCCGTACAACATGTAATCCCGCAGGCTCTTGCTGATTTCGCTTTTTCCACCGCCGCTGACCGTGCAAGGTTTGTGGCAGGCAATACCTTCGCCGATCGTCCCGACCAAACGCCAAGACGGTGCATTGGGGTGTTTTTCCAAGCGAATCCGGTAACCCGACGGTGTGATGTATTCGTTGTCCGGTGAAAGTTTAATGCGGACTTCTTTGCCGTCGTGTTCCCAGCGAATGCAACGTTCCTTCAACGTGACGAACGCGTTTTCGGGGATATAAATCACACCGGGATGCTGGCGATCGATGCCATAGCCGCTAGGTTGCGGTTCAATAAAGCTGGGATATTCACGCACCAAATCGGCAAACGTGCGACCGTTGTACCGGCGGCTGTTGACTTGGAATTCTTCTCCCAAGGAATAAGACGCAAACGCCAACGCGCCACCGGCGTGTTCCTCTTCGACGTTGCCCATCAAATTGGCGGCGAAGCTGATCTGTGTTTTAACTTCCTTTTTACAGTAGCCGTAATAGTTGTCGGCAATCAGGGTCACCATCACGCCCGCTTCATCGCGACACGCCAACTTGAACGCGCTGCCGTCGTTGTATTTCTCGTTCTCGTCCTTCCAACACATCGAATCGCGACGTTGGCGTTCGGTTGCGTCGTCGTAGTGGGGCAGCCCCAGTTCCTTTTTTGTCAGCTCGGACAAATGAGGCGCCAGGATCGCGCATCCGGTGTGCCCGCTCCAGTGTTCCACATCCAATCCGGCATCGTTTTCCGGCACCATGGGATCACCGGCGTTGCCGAAGATGGATTCGACAAAGTCCAAGTTGCTGACCAGTGATGCCGGTGCATAGAAACGCATCTCAATCGACTTGGCCACACAGACCCCGGGGACCTCGGGACACACCAACGGCCGCAGCAACAACGACACCCAAGTGTGTCCGGGTTGCTTGGATTGCGACGTGTAGGGCAACAGCATCGAATCCTGGGGTGGCGTCATCGCCGCACGGAACAGACGCAAAGCGGTCTCGCGAGGCACCGATCGCTTATCACCGGGGATGGGCAGCCCGCCTTCGACAATGTGAAACGTTCCCGCGGTCGTTCGCCGGTCGTGACGGGGATTGTTCAGGATCCCGTTTTCACAGCGATAAGATTTGATCAAGTCATTTTCGAATTTGTCCCCATCGACGGGCAGGCTTAGCTCCCGCGCCATTCCGTGGCGGTCCAAGGTCAACGACTGGTTGGGCAGTTCGACGGGACAATCGCCGATTAGGTCACCGAAATAGCGGTTCAGAAATCCTTCGATGCGGGCATCCACCGGAGCGCGATAACTGGTCAACAACCGGTTCTTTTGCCGCAGCGATTCCAGCATCTGTGCGGAGAATTCGCCCAGACTGTCTTCGACCGTGTTCTGTTCTGGCGGCTGCAGCCCCGCGGCGGCCAAATGCAGGGTGATGTAATTCCGCAGATTGTCGCGGACACCGGGCGAGGTCGCGATTTCACGATCCCATCCGAGGCTGCGTTGCATGGTGGCCCGTTCCTTCATCATTGACATAGCATTCTCGATTGGGGTGAAAAGTGGCGTGGGTCAGTGGATCGATCGTTGGGGTGGGAGACGCGTTCCCACCGGACGCTGGCCGAGCGGATACAGCGGCTGATCCCCTGCATTGTGCCGAATATTGGCGGCAGCGTTTCGTTGTCGCGACAATTCGCCCCGGTCAACGTTGGAGCCGGCTCCGTTAACCAGTTAGGATGTGACAAAATGCTCCACCGACAAGTGGGCTTCCCGCCGTTTCCCCCCCTCGCACCATCTTGACGCCGTTCATGCCAGCCGCACCGACCTTCCGAACCATTGCCTTCACGTTGACGGGATTGCTTTGTTTGATCCCGCTATCACCGCACTCACACGCCGGCGGCTTGGGCGTCACACCACCGGATCAAATCCGTGTGACCGATGGGTTTGCCGTCGACTTGGTTTATGAAGTTCCCGGGAAAGGCGGCAGTGAGGCCGATGGCCAGGGATCTTGGGTCAGTTTGACCGTGGACCCGCAAGGGCGATTTATCGCGTGTGATCAATACGGGGCGCTGTACCGCATCGATGTCAGCGGTGATGCGGCCGACGTGGAAAAGCTGGACATCGAATTCGCGGGTGCACAGGGTCTGTTGTGTGCGTTCGGTTCGCTGTACGCCAACGTCAATTCCCGTGACTTTCCCAGCGGTGTTTGGCGTCTGACCGATACCGACGGCGATGACCAGTACGACAAGAAAGAACACATCTTGCCGATGAACGGTGGCAGCGAACACGGTCCCCACGCCATGGTGCTGACGCCCGACGGAAAACGGATCGTGACGTGCGCGGGCAACAACACGAACTTGCCCGATGACTTGGCCATCAGCCGAGTCCCTAAAGTCTGGGACGAAGACCATCTGCTGGGCCGCATGCCGGATGCCCGCGGTCACAACGCCAACCGGATGGCACCGGGTGGCTTCGTCGTCGCGTTCGATCCCGATGGCGGCAATCGCGAATTGATCGCGACCGGATTCCGCAACCACTATGACATCGCGTTCAATACCGACGGCGAACTGTTCACCTATGACGCCGATATGGAATGGGATGTCGGCACGCCGTGGTACCGCCCGACCCGAGTCAATCACGTGATCAGCGGTGCTGAGTTCGGCTGGCGAAACGGAACCGGAAAATGGCCGGCCTATTACCCCGATTCGTTCGGTGCCGCCGTCGATATCGGCCCAGGATCGCCGACGGGCATCGCCTTCGGATACGACAGTGGTTTTCCCCAACAGTACCGAAACGCGTTGTATATCGCTGACTGGAGCTATGGCAACATTCACGCGGTGTTCCTGCGTCCCGATGGGGCCACTTACTCCGGTGAATTCGTTACCTTCGCCACCGGCGCGCCGTTGCCGGTGACCGACATCGCCTTTCATCCCGGTGACGGAGCGATGTACTTCACCATCGGCGGTCGCCGGGCCCAAAGCGGTTTGTATCGAATCCGCTACGTGGGCGACGAAGACGACTCGGCCGCACCGAAATCCGATGACACCGCCAAGGACTTGCGTCGGCTTCGCCACCGGATCGAGAAACTGCACACCGGACAACCGACCGACGTCGCATTGAATTTGGCCGTACGCAATTTGGGCCACGACGACCGAGCCATCCGTTTTGCATCGCGGATCGCCCTGGAACACCACGACGTGGCCCAGTGGATCAACGCAGCACTGAAATCGGAAAACGATCGCGCCGTGATCCAGGCCGCCGTGGCCATCGCTCGCGTCGGAACGCCCGATCATCGCGGCCAGGTTTTGGCGGCTCTTGGCGACATTGACGTCGATTCCCTAGATGACCAGTCGGTCATTGACCTAACGCGAGCCTACGCGTTGACGTTCCTGCGGTTGCATGCCGGTGACCAGGTCGCCACGCCCTCGGACGCCCAGCGTCAACAGATCGTCGCCCAGTTGAACGATCGCTTTCCCAGCGGAAAGGACAATCTGGACCGCGAACTGGCACGTTTGCTGGTGTTCGTCAACGCCGACGGCATCGTGCCCCGTGTCATCGCGCAGCTGAACGATGCGCCCAGCCAGGAAAGTCAGATTCACTATGCAATGATCCTACGGCACCGCATCGGCGACGCACCGGCGGAGGTCCAACGCGACTACTTTGCTTGGTTCAACCGCATGCGTGATGCCCGTGGCGGCATGTCGTTCGGCGGATTCGTCAAGAACATCCAGGACGCGGCCGCCGAAGGTCTAACCGACGACGCCCGCGAGACGCTTGCCTCGGTGTTGAATCCTCCAGTCAAATCCGATGCCGTTGCCGAAGAAGCTCGCCCGCTGGTCAAACAGTGGTCGGTGGACGATTTGGCCCAGCATGTGGCATCACCCGGTCGTGCGTTTGATTTTCAACGTGGCAAAGAAATGTTTGTCGCGGCACAGTGTTACAAGTGTCACCGCATGGGACTGGAAGGCGGCATTCTGGGCCCCGACCTGACCGGTGCCGGTGGCCGGTTCAGCGTGACGGATCTTCTGTCGTCGATCATCGAACCGGGCAAAGTCATCAGCGATCAATATGGGGCAACCCAGTTCTTGACCGATGACGGTCGCGTCGTCGTGGGACGCGTCATCAACCTAAGCGGGAACAAGCTAAGTGTGATGACAAACATGCTGGATCCGTCCAGCTTGACGTCAATCAATCGCGACACGATCGAAGAAACCGCCCCGGCACGAAACAGCATGATGCCCAGCGGCTTGGTCGACACCTTGAACGAGGACGAAATCGCCGACTTGGTGGCCTACCTGCGTGCCGGTGGCCGCAGCGATCATTCGCTGTACGCCAATTCGACCAGCGACGACGCGTCGGCTGACTGAGGCATCGGCCGTCGCCGGCCGCCGTGCGGTGGCGGCTTAGCTTTGCGGGCTCGATGTTCTCTCGCGTGGTGGGATTTGCTAACTTTGGTTCGCTATCCCACCCGTCACCAACGAGTCACCCATGGGTCTTTACGACCGAGATTACGGCCGGGGCGGCATGCGTTCGCCTTGGGACCGTGTCGAAAACCCCCGCAGCATGACCATCACGTTGATCATCATCAACGTGGCGGTGTTCTTTGCGGACATGATTTTCAGCGACCGCGAAACCGGGTTTTCCCTGGCTTCGTGGCTGGCCGTATCGTCCGAATCGCTGACACAGCCGTGGAAGATCTGGCAGGTCTTGACGTACGGCTTTGTGCACGACGATCAAAACATCCGCCACATCCTGTTCAATATGTTCGGCCTGTTCATCTTCGGCCGTATCGTGGAACAACGGATCGGGGCGGCTGAATTCCTGCGGTTTTATTTGTGCGCGATCATCGTCGGCGGTTTCGCCGCGGCGATCTCTGGGCTGGCGTTTGGCGATGCACCGACGATTGGTGCCAGCGGCGCGGTGGTGGCGGTGACGATTTTGTTCGCCTGCTATTTTCCGAACACCGAAATTTTGTTGATGTTCGTATTGCCCGTCAAAGCATGGGTGCTGGCGGTGCTGTACGTCGGTTTTGATCTGTTCGGCGCGATCGGCTTGGCGGGTGACAGCAACACGGCATTCCAAGTCCACTTGTCCGGTGCAGCGTTCGGCCTGCTTTACTTTTTCCGCGGGTGGAACCTGGGATTCCTGGCCGGCGGGCTGGGGAGCGTGAACCAGATGTCTGACAAAATTCGTTCGCGATCACGACGAATGAAGCTTAAACTGCATGACCCTGACCGAAAACTTGCTCAGGAAGCCCGAGAGGCGGATCGGATCTTGGACAAGATTCATCGCAACGGCGAGGACAGTTTGACGGCGGCCGAACGCCGCACACTGGAACGCTACAGCGCAAGGCAGCGAAAGAAACGGCAACAGGCCGAATAAGTCCTCTCTTTTCGTTTTTGACCTGCCCCAAATCCCCAGATTCATCTTCCCCCCGCACCGTCATGTCAAAGCATCCATCGCTTCCCGTCGCCAGCCGCCGATCCTTTCTTCGCGACGCCGGTGCCGCCGCCGCATTGACTGCCGGCTTGGCCAGTCCGCTGCGTGCCTGGGCCGATCAAGCCGCTAAGTCGGACGGACAACCGCTTCCCTACCTGGACCGCATCGGTCTGCAGCTTTACACGCTGCGCAACCAGATGAAGGATGATCCCAAGGCAACGCTGCAAGCCGTGGCCGACGCGGGGTATCGCCAAGTCGAATTGATGAACATCGACGACGACGCGATCGACTTGGCCGCCATGGCTCGCGATTTGGGCTTGGCCGTCCACAGCGCCTTCATGAACTGGCAAGCCGTCGCCACGCCGGATCAATCCAACGGCCCCGACGTGGACCGGACGATTGAATTGGCCGAAACCATCGGACTGCGGCACATCGTTTTCGGCTACATCGGCAAGAATGCTCGCGACACGCTGGACAAGATTCGCGGCATCGCCGACCGGGCCAACGCCGCGGGCGAAAAAGCACGATCCGCCGGCATGCGGCTGTGCTATCACAACCATTCTTTCGAATTCGCAAAACTGGACGGCAAGACGACCGCGTTTGATGTGTTCGTCAAAAAGTTTGATCCCCAAACCGTTGAGTTTGAATTGGACGTGTTCTGGGCCAAGATCGGCGGACACGATCCGGAAGCATTGATGCGTCAGTTGGCAGCGCGAATCAGCCAAGTCCACCTGAAAGATCTGAAAAAGGGCGTCGGCACGATTCACGACGAAGGCGCCGTCCCCAAGGACGCATTCCAGGAGGTCGGCGATGGCGTTCTGGACATGCCCGCAATCATGAAATTGGCGGCAAAGATCGGCGTCGACCAATGCCATGTTGAACAGGATCAGTCGCCGGATCCGATCGCCAGCGTCAAGCAAAGCATCGGCTATCTGAACGAACGGTCGGCGTAGCAGCGTTCGGGCCGATAAAGATTCGCAAAATCTCCGGCCGACTCGGGACGGTGCCGCACCACGTGCCGGCCCAGACATGCCGTTGCACCGGTGTCCGATAGACACGGACGGATGTGTCCCACCGCGTCGCGACCGCGGCGGACCGGCGTCCGGCCACTTGGCCGGATTGGGCCCCCACTCCAAAGGCCGCAGGTGCAGATTAAACTGCCCGGTGACGGCGGCCCGCCCATCGCTTGGTGGATGCCGAACGTCTGCCTCGTCTACCGACCGATCGTCACCGACCGACACGCCCATCATGAAGATTCGCAAAGCCGTGATCACCGCGGCGGCCCCCGACCAATCGACCATCCCACTGCAACGTTTGGTCGACCGGGACGGCCAAGACAAAACGGCGCTACAGTCGATTGTCGAAGAAACGTTGTCGGCGGGAATCGAAGAAATCTGTCTGGTCATCGCACCGGGCAGCGAAGACAGCTTTCGCAAAGCAGCCGGCCCGCACATCGGTTGTCTGCATTTCGTCGTCCAAAATCAGCCGCAAGGATATGCCGACGCGGTCGCCCAAGGACGTGACTTTGCCGACGGCGAACCGATCTTGCACCTGGTCGGCGATCACCTTTACCTGAGCCAGACGCATCAGACCTGTGCCAGGCAACTGATCGATGTCGCCAGCGATTTGGGCAGCAGCGTATCTGCGGTTCAAGCCACCCGGGAAAGTCGGTTGCCGTATTTCGGCGTCGTTGCCGGCACGCACGTCCCGCGACGCAGCGACCTGTATGAAGTCAGCCGCGTGGTGGAAAAGCCCACGCCGACCCAAGCCGAACAGGAATTGGTCACCGCGGGTCTTCGCAGCGGCCACTACTTGGGGTTCTTTGGAATGCACGTACTGACCGCCGATGCGATGGATGCGGTCGACGAAGTTGTCGCGAAGCAAAACGCCGATTCGTCCGCCAAGAAAGCGACGCTGTCAGATGCGTTGGCAACCCTGCCGACACGCAGCCGATACTTGGCTTATCGCGTCGAGGGCAATCGATACAACATCGGTGTCAAATACGGCATGTTGGTCGCCCAGTTGGCGTTCGGGCTTTCGGGAACCGATCGCGATCAAATCTTGACCGAAATGGTCGAACTGTTGGCCCAACACCCAGGCCGTATCGCCGACATGGCCGGCAAGAGTGACACGTCCGACGGCCAAGCCGCCGGTGCCCCCGATGGATCGGGGAACTGATTCATGACGAAACTGATTGACATCATCACCTCGGATGACGACTTGGTTCGCAATCAATCGTTGGAATCCGTGGTCGCGACGATGGACCGCGACCAATTGATCGCGGCCGCCGACCAGCTGGATCAATTTCGACGCGACGAACGCAACCTGTACCGTCGTGTTCGGGCGTTGTTCTTTTTGGCTGCAATCCATCGCTATCACTTGCCGCCCCGATTGGACCCGACGCGTCAAAGCGAAATCCCCTTCGACGGCTATCAACACTTGCTGGAACGACGGTTCTTGGAAGCCATCGAAGTTTTTTTGGAAACCCAGGCCGACTCCGGTGCAAGCGATGGTTTATGCAGTGCGTTGGCAGAAGCCTATCACCGATTGGGATTCCAAACGCTGGCCGACCAGGTGAAGCAAAGTGTCCGCACGGTGCGAGGCAACCAATGGATGTTTCGCTTGGGGCATCCGGCCGATCATCCACTGCGGTTTTCACCGGAGTTGATGGCCGCCTCCGGCGAATCACTGCCCCCGCTGTTGTGCGAAACGACGGCGGTTCGGATGGATTTTTCACACTCCGCATGGAGCGATATCTTTTTTCTCGGGATGGATTTCCCCGAAGGCGCACGCGTCCTGAACGTATCGGTCGATCTGGGCGTATGCGGGCGTGATGCGGCGCCCCGTCCGCCGATCGAAACGTATTTGCGCGTCATCGACCAACCCGTGATCCGCTTGGTCAGTGTCGATTTGAAAGCGTCCACCGATGTGACCAGCATTGGCGAAATGTTTGATTTTGCTCGTGACTATCTGGGGCTGCTAAAGGCCGCGGTGATCGCTGCCGGCATCGTTCCGCCGGGACTGGAAGGATGCCAGGAACCTTTGGAAAGCCTGCTGGCGCGGATGATCGGCCCGGGCAAAGGCTTTGAACTGGTCAGCAAGATCAATGACATACCGAAAGGTTCGCGTCTGGCCGTGTCGACCAACCTGCTGGGGTCGTTGATTTCCATTCTGATGCGAGCCACCGGACAGGTCCGACAGCTGACCGGTGTGTTGACCGAATCGGACCGTCGCTTGGTCGCAGCACGCGCGATCCTGGGCGAATGGATCGGCGGCAGCGGCGGCGGGTGGCAAGATTCCGGGGGCGTCTGGCCGGGCATCAAGCTGATCTGTGGTGCGACCGCCGGCGAAGGAGACCCGGAATATGGCATCAGTCGCGGGCGTCTGATGCCAGTGCACACGGTCCTGGACCGCGACAAGGTCGATGACGCGACGCGACAAAAATTGCAAGACAGCCTGATCATGGTCCACGGCGGCATGGCCCAGAATGTCGGCCCGATCCTGGAAATGGTCACCGAGCACTACCTGTTACGTGGCGAACAAGAATGGGCCGGTCGCCAGAAAGCGATGCGGATTTATGACGAAGTGGTCGATGCGCTGCAGCGCGGCGATATCCGCGCGGTGGGCGATGCGACCACGCGAAATTTCGAAGGCCCGTTGCAATCAATCATCCCCTGGGCGACCAACCGATTCACCGACCGGCTGATTGAATCCTGTCGACAGAAATACGGCGACCAGTTCTGGGGCTTTTGGATGCTGGGCGGCATGTCCGGTGGCGGCATGGGATTCATCTTTGATCCCACCGTCAAACCCAAGGCACAAGCTTGGCTGGGCGAAACCATGATCCGCGTCAAACGAGAAATGGAAACCGCGTTGCCCTTTGCCATGGACCCGGTCGTTTACGATTTCGCCATCAACGACAATGGCACCGCCGCAACCTTGCGGCGCGGCAACGAAGCGATGTTGCCCGGTCGCTATTACGAGATGATGTTGCCGGCGGCCTTGCGTCGACCGGCACGCGAATTGTCCAAGATCACGCTGCACGAACTGCAAAACGTCGGACATGGGATTCGCCGGTCCGGTGATTTCGCATCGGGTAACGAAACCGATCCAATGCGATTGCTGGAATCCATTTTGCCGGCGGCCACAAAATCGGAAGGCGATCACAGCCCGCTGCGACAAATTTTGGAACAGACCGGTTTTGATCGACAGCAACACGAACAGATTCGATCTGATCTACGCAGTGGCCGATTGGGATTGGCCCAAAATCGACTGGGGGCCAACGCGTCGATCGAAGACGTCGATTCGGGCGACTTGATCGACGCGCGACTCCCCATCGACGCATCGACCGTGGATTTGGGACGTCGCGCGATTGCCGACGGCCGGATCGGCATCGTCACTTTGGCCGCCGGTGTGGGCAGCCGCTGGACTCAAGGCGCAGGCGTTTGCAAGGCGTTGCATCCGTTTCATCGTTTCGCCGGCCGCCATCGCAACTTTCTTGAAGTGCACTTGGCCAAGAATCGCGCGGTCACACGCCGGTTCGGTGGATCGATCCCGCACGTGGTCACCACCAGTTGGTTGACCGACCGAGCCATCCGCGAAGCCATCAAACGCCAAGACAACTACGGTTTCGAAGGTGACCTTTTCGTTTCCACTGGACGCAGCGTCGGTTTGCGTATGATTCCGATGCTTCGCGACTTGCGATTCATGTGGGAAGAAACGGCCCAGCAAGTCTTGGACGAACAACAGCAAAAGGTTCGCGAAAGTTTGCGCGCGGCATTGTCACAGTGGGCGGTAGAACAGGGCGAAGGCAGCGATTACACCGACAACTTGCCCGCCCAGTGCATGCATCCGGTCGGTCACTGGTACGAAGTACCCAACCTGATTCGCAGCGGAACGTTGGCCGCAATGCTGAAGCGTCAGCCGACGCTGCAGCACTTGATGTTGCACAACATCGACACACTGGGCGCCAACGTCGACCCCGGGCTGCTGGGACTGCACCTGCAGTCCGGAAACGACCTGAACTTCGAAGTCATCACACGGCGACTGGAAGATCGTGGCGGCGGTCTGGCCCGTGTCGACGGACGCGTCCGTTTGGTGGAAGGCCTTGCCATGCCCGACGAAGAGATCGAATTCGGGCTGACCTATTACAACAGCATGACCACGTGGATCGACATCCACCGATTGCTGAAGTGGTTTGGTCTGTCGGTGAACGACCTGGACGATGCGTCCAGGGTGGACCGTGCCGTTCGCGATGCTGCATCACGATTGCCAACCTACATCACGCTGAAAGATGTCAAGAAACGTTGGGGCCACGGCCAAGAAGACATTTTCCCGGTCAGCCAGTTTGAAAAACTGTGGGGCGACATGTCGGCACTGCCTGACGTTTCCAGTGGTTTTTTCGTCACGCCGATGCAACGCGGACGGCAACTGAAATCGCAAGATCAATTGGACAGCTGGAATCGTGACGGGACCGCCCGATACATCGATTCACTGTGCGACTGGGACACCACCCTATCGTGACCGGGTTTCGGAATAGCATCGGCGAAAAAGTTTTCTCGGGTGACCGTGGCGGGTTGTCGCAGCTTTAGACTATTGGTCGGGTTGAACGGTGTCCCGACCGGGACATGCGTTTTTCCCTTCTCCCCCGGTTTCGATCGACTCCCTCGTTTGTGAGCCCCTCCATGTCGCTTCGTATGATGCTGTCCGCGGTTGCCTGTGCCGCGTTTTTCTTGAACACACCGGCCGGTGCCGAAGGCTTAAAATTGGTCCCCGATGATTCGAAGATCAGTTTTGTGGGCACCAAGCCCGATGGAAAGCACGACGGCGGATTCAAGAAATTCACAGCCGATGCGACGCTTAATCCAGAGAATCCACTGGACGCGTCGTTGAAAGTGGTCATCCAAACGGCCAGCCTGTGGTCGGACAATCCGAAGCTGACCAACCATCTGAAGAACCCCGACTTTTTTGACGTTCGCAAGTATCCCGAGATCCGATTTGAATCGGACAAGATGGTGGCCGGCGATGAACCGCGAACCGGAAAGATGGTCGGGAAACTGACGATGCTGGGCAAAACGGAAACGGTCGAAGTCCCCGTGGTTTGCATGGCCAAGTCGGACGGTGCAACACTGACGGCCGACTTCAAAATCGATCGCACTAAATGGGGCATGACCTACGGCCAAGGCAAGATCGACAACGACGTCGCCATCAAAGCGACTTTGAAGTTCGTTCCCTAGAGTGACTTTCAGCACAGAGTTGCTGGTCGGCTGTATCGCCTTGCCAGCTGTGATCGCATTTATCGCCGCCTGGGCGTCCGGTCGTATTGCCGGCACTGGCGATGTCGCCGCCACCACATCGCCATGGAATCGAACGGGTGCGGCTGCTCTGGTGGCCGCGACCGGATGGTGCTTGGCCATGCTTGCGTCATTGGCCACTGGTTATCACTTTTCGGAAAGCGATCAATCGTTTTCTGCCTGGGTGCTCGACGATGAAGTGTGGCGCAGCATCATTGCCCCATTGTTCGTACTGGTCCTGGCCGCGTGTGGAATGTTCGCCGTCACCGAACCTTGGAACGGTTGGCGTATGCTGTTGGTCGGTTTGGGTTCCACATGGCTCGCATTCATGGTGCTGCCAACCGGCGACGGCTGGGTCGACACACTGCCGCTTCATCGAACATGGTTCGCGCTGGTTGTTGCCAGCGTCCTGCTGAACACCGCATCATTCCAGTCGTTGCACCGGAGCGGTGCAGGAAGCTGGCTCTTGCTGGTGGGCTTGGCCGGACTTGGTCCGGCGATGCTTTTGACCGCACTGAACTATGCCGCCCCGGCGCAGTGGTGCTTGGCGGCAATTTCCGCAACACTTGCCTGTCAAATCGTCGTCACATTGCGGGGCGCTGCGACTTTGCCGTCGCGGGTGGTGTCGGCCGTGTTTTACCCGCTGGCCGGAGCGATCGCGGCATTGACCACGACGTCCCGGTTCTACACCTGGGAAGACTATCCGGCATGGCTGTATGCGGTCGCTTTGTTCGCCCCGACCTGCATCGCCGTGACTGACTTTCCGATCCGTCGGCGGCCATGGTGGTTGCGTGTCCCCGTTGCGGCGATGATCGCCGGATTGTTGATCGGTGTGTGCGTTTGGCAATTGCTTTTGACGGTGGATGACACCTCGTGGTAAAGCCTGGCATCGGGGCTTGGTCGGTGTCACCGTTTCCAACTTGGTCATTCGGTCGGGCATCGCCCGGCAGGACTGTTTTGCCTAAAACCGCCCGGTCAAGACCGGCGTACAATGTGTTCGCGGTTGATAATGATTTTGCGGTCGATTTCGTCGTCCGTCCGCCGCCGGGCTTTTGCCGTCCGTCCATCGTGTGCACTTGCCGCCCGCCATCCCAACCTTCCCGCCCGATCCAACATGCAACCGTTCGACATTCAACAGCGCACACGCTTCGTCTTTGGTGATGGCTCGTTGGATCAACTGGGCGATATCACGGCACAGATTTCGGCGGGGCACGGTCCTCGCGTCCGCAAAGTGATGGTGGTCTGTGACCCTGGGTTGATTGATGCCGGGCACTTCGATCATGCGATGGGATTGCTGCAGTCGTCGGGTCTGGAGACCGCTTCGTTCCACGACTTTGGTGAAAACCCGACTTCCGACATGGTCGACGCAGGCGTACGTTGCACCGCAGATTTTCAACCGGATGTCTTGGTCGGACTCGGTGGCGGAAGCAGCATGGACTGCTGCAAGGGAATCAATTTCGTTTACTGCTGTGGTGGATCCATCCACGACTACGCGGGCGTAGGAAAAGCGACCACGGATTTGTTGCCCATGATCGCGGTGCCGACGACAGCGGGCACCGGCAGCGAAAGCCAATCGTTTGCTTTGATCAGCGACGCCAAGACACATGTCAAAATGCCGTGCGGCGATCCGCGCGCGGCATGCCGTGTCGCCTTGCTTGACCCAACGTTGACCCTGACCCAACCGCCCAGCGTGACCGCATTGACGGGGATTGATGCCCTGTCACACGCGATCGAAACGTACGTCACCAAACGCCGGAACGAGATGTCGGTCACGTACAGCCGACGAGCCTTTGGGATGCTGGCGTCAGGATTTCCACGGGTGCTGGACGATCCGAACGACCTGGAAGCACGCAGCCAAATGCAACTGGGTGCCAGCTTGGCGGGCATGGCCATCGAGACGTCAATGTTGGGTGCGGCTCATGCAACGGCGAACCCGCTGACCGCTCGTCACGGAATCGCCCACGGCCAAGCGGTGGGGCTGATGTTGCCGGCGGTGATCCGCTTGAACGGGCAACAGCATCAACAGTGGTATGCCGAACTGTTGCGTGAATTGGATCTGCCCCCATCGGACCGAAACCCGTCGGATCGACTGGCCGACTTGGTACAGCAATGGGTCCGGCGTGCGGGGTTGGCGACCAACCTGGCGGACCTGGCAATCCCCAGCGGCCAGATCGACGAATTTGCCGACGACGCCCTGCGACAATGGACCGGAACCTTCAACCCGATCGCCTTGGATGCGGACAACGTCCGGTCATTGTACCTGGACGTCGCCGAGTGATCTGGGTGTCGCGCTGTGCCCCCGCTGGTCCCCGCCGATGTCGCGACGTTCGTGTTGCGACGCCGGGCGAATCGGTTCCTGCTAAACTGGTGTCACCTGCTCCGTTTCCCAGTCACCGCCGTGCGACGGCCCGATGGATTCATCCGACGATTCGCTCCAGCAAAAGGTCCCTGATCCGCAGCCCGGCAAGGCTGTGATGGAACCGAAGGTCCAGTTGGAACGACGTCAGCAGTTGGAACGTGCGATTCGGGAAAACCACGGCAACGTCGACCAATTCTTGGAACTGGGACGGTTGTATCGTGACGAACACCGGCCATTGGAAGCGAAGCGGGTGCTGGCACAAGCTGCCAAGATCTTTCCCGATAACGATGACGTGCAGTGGCAGCTGGAAGAAGCCATTCTGGCTCGATCGCTGCAGCAGTTCCGCGAAGCCAACGACTTGGCCAGTCGAGTCAATTCGGCCGAAGCCGACGAAGAACTGGTTCGCAGCCAGCGGGATTGGATCCGGCAACGCATTGAAATTTGCACCGCGCGTTTGAAGCGTGATGCGTCGCTGAAGCACTTGTGTGTGATTCTTTCCGAAGCCCACTTTGATGCCGGTGATTTTCAAAACGCCATCGATGCCGTTCAGCCGGCGTTGAGCTGTGACGATTATTCGCCTCAAGCATTTCTGATGCGTGCCCGCAGCGAACTCGCGTTGGGGGAATCCGAATCAGCGTTGAAATCGTTGCGTCTGTGTGCGCTGCGGCGTGAAATCATTGCCCCACCGAAGATTCGCTTGGCGGCATTGCGTTTGTTGTGCGACACCGCTCGAACGCTGGGATTGACCGCGACGCTGAAGCACTATGAAAAGGCTTTGCATGACGTCCAGTCGGAACTGCAATCGGACACGGCCGGATCGTGATCCCAGCCAATACCCTGTCATTCCAAACGCATCGCCGCCCGACCCACAACGTCAATTGCCACGGATCGGCTGGACAGGCTTGCCAACAAGATCCAAAGCGTTTGGAATGACCATGGCCCCAAGATGATCGAAAGCTGCTTTGACACATGCCGCAAATCTTGTCTTCGGCCCTTACCCCAGATGCCCCGCCGACACACAGGTTTCCACCGTTTTGAACGATCGCACCGAAGATTTCACCACGCGACTGCGTGACACCACAGAGGATGCAGCAAGCATCGTTCGCCAAATGCTGGCACATTATCGGGCGCAGGGTCAGCCGGTTGAGTTATTTGAGGCCATGAAGATGGCGACACGGCTGGAACTGGGCCTGCCCGCGGTCGCCACTTCCGAGGAAGGCCAACATTCACCGGAGACCGAGCGACGCTTGGAGGACGGGTTGCTGCGGGGGTGCCGCGAAGCCGGCGCGATGTTGATCCAACAAGGTCGCGTGATGGAAGGCTGGATGTATCTTCGGCCGACCGGAGATCGCGAATTGGTGCGTCGATTGATGTCGTCGGTCGATGTCGACGACGATAATTATGACGCACTGATCCAGGTGCTGGTACACGAAGCGATCGACGTCGGGCGTGGTTACGAGTTGGTGCTGGAGCATCAAGGCACGTGCAACAGCATCACGATGTACGAACAAACGATCGCGGGAATGCCGTTGGCCGAACGCCAAGCCGCAGCGGAAAAACTGCTGCTGCACTTCTACAACGAACTAACCGAACTCGTCCGACAAGACATCCAGGGTCGAACCAAAGATTCGTCGTCCGCCCCCGATGCCGGTCAGCTTGCCTCAAAGTCGCTCGGGCAACTGCTGCAAGAGAATCCCGATCTCTTGGCCGGTGGCGGCTACCACCTGGACACAACCCACTTGGCGTCCACCGTAAAGATCGCCAGTGTGCTGACCGATCCACGACAACTGGAAATGGCCCTGGAACTTACTAACTATGGTTCCAAGCTGAACAGCCAATTCCAATACCCTGGCGATGAACCGTTTGCCGAATTCTATCCGATGTACCGCGCGTTTTATCGAACGTTGCTCGGACACGACGTGCCGGACAATCTGCGATTGTTCGCACGCAAAGCCGAAACGGTTGATCCGACAGTACACGGAACCGGTGCGATCGAAACGTACGCGGAACTGCTGGCAAGATCGGACCAGCCCGCCAAAGCACTGTCGGTCATGATCGACAAAATGCCTGCTGAGATTCCTTTGCAAACGTACATCACACGTTTGATCGAATTGCTCGGCGACGTTCCGGCGGACCAATCGGCCGTGGTGGAAAAGCGGCTCCGCGACCACTGCTTGGACCGCAGCGACCTGTTGGCCTACGCTGCGGTCGCCGGTCGCAGGCGGTCCGAAAATGCTTCCGCAATGGAATGAATTCCGCCGACATCGCCGTGCAATTGCGCATGGTCGATGACATGTGATTCCGACAAACATCCCTCGTGGGATCGACCCTGATGGCGTGATAGATTGCGGACCGAGCCTTCCACGTCGCTTCCTTTCCTGCCGGACACAATGTCGTGCATCAAGAAATCCAAGACGCGTTTAACGATCACCTGAACGCCGAGTTTTATTCGTCGTATCTGTACCTGTCGATGATGAACTACTTTGCCGCCGAAAACTGGGACGGCATGGCGTCCTGGATGCAGCTGCAAGCCGACGAAGAACGCATGCATGCGATGAAGTTCGTCGACCACATCAACGAACGTGGCGGGCGAGTCATCTTGCAACAGATCGATACTCCGAAGATCGAATTCGGAAGCGTTCTGGAGGCTTTCGAAGACAGTTACCAACACGAGTGCCTGGTCACCCGAAAGATCAACGAGTTGGTGGACTTGGCGGCCAAGCATAGTGACCACGCGGCGATTGCATTCCTACAGTGGTTCGTCAGCGAGCAGGTTGAAGAAGAATCGACGGTACTGTCGATCGTCGAAAAGCTTCGTAAAGTCGGCGACAACCCGATGGGCCTGTTGATGATCGACGACCAAGTGGGTCAACGCACCGGTTCGGAAACCGAAGGCGATGCCGGCTGAGTCGCCACCGCACGAGCAGTATCCCCCGCCCCGCTTCACCACCGCACGAAACCGGTGGCCGCGATTTTCAGCCAATCGAAGACGTGGCACCGGACCGATCTTACGCCCGACCGAATGATCCATGCTGTCGATATTGTCGCCTTCGAAAACTTTGGACTTTGATTCGCCAGTCTCCGTGACCGGCACGACCAAAATCCCGTTCCCCGACGACAGCCAACAATTGGCGTCACAACTGGCCGAAACAACACAGAATGCGCTTCGCGACCTGATGGGCATCAGCGAATCGTTGGCCGAATTGAATCACCAGCGTTTTCAGGATTGGGAAATTCCGTCCGCGCGAAATGGCGGTCGGCCGGCTGCGTGTGCCTTTCAAGGCGACGTCTATCGTGGGCTGAAAACGGACCAGTGGACGTCCAAACAATGGGACTATGCCCAAGACCACCTTCGCATCCTGTCAGGTCTGTACGGCGTGCTGCGTCCGAAAGACCTGATGCTGCCGTACCGACTGGAGATGGGCACGTCGCTGAAAACGGACCGTGGAAAGGATCTCTACGCGTTCTGGGGCGACAAGGTCCGAGACCGTTTGATCGAATCCATGGAAGAGGCCGGCGCAAAGTTCCTATTAAACTTGGCATCCCAGGAATATTTGAAAGTGATCGGCCCAAAGACGTTTCCGTTCCCGATCATCACCCCCGTCTTTAAGGAAAACAAAGACGGCAAATACAAGATGATCACGGTCTTTGCCAAAGTCGCACGAGGGACGATGGCATCATGGGCGATTCGCAAAAAAGCAAAAACGCCAAAGAAACTGCAGACGTTCGACGCGGACGGCTATCGATACGATGCGGCGAGCAGTAAGGAAAACCAGCCGGTGTTTCTGCGCGGCTAGAGATCGCGGCCTGACGCCGGGTCTACTTGATTTCGTGCAATTCGACGATGAAATTCAACGTGGCACCGATCGGAATTCCGCTGCCGGGTGGCGGGGAATTGCCATAGCCGAGTTCCGCCGGGATCTTTAGCTCGATCATCCCGCCTTCGCTGACCAACTGCAGTCCTTCGGTCCAGCCACGGACAACATCCGTCAATCGAAACGACGTCGGATCGGATCGTCGGTACGAGCTATCGAATTCGATGCCATTGTCCATCGTGCCCACGTAATCGACGACGACACGACTGGTCGGGCCCGGCGTGTTCCCGTTTCCCTTGCGTAGAATCCGGTACTGCAACCCGGAATCGGTGGTCGAAAATTCTTCCGGGGCGTCCGCATCGATCGGGCCCGGGCTGCTGCTGCGAGTCTGTACGTTACAACCGACCAGGGTGATGGCCAGACAAACCACGACCCAAACAAAACAGCATCGTCCCGTGGCGACGCCAGAATTGTCATTGAAACGAACAAGATCAAGCATAGCGACGATCGATGAAGTATTAGCGTTCGCGATAGGTGATTCGGCCCTTCGTCAGATCGTAGGGGGACAGTTCGACGCGAACCTTGTCACCGGGGACGATCCGAATGAAGTGCTTCCGCATGCGACCAGCGACATGCGCCATGACTTCGTTACCTGTTTCCAATTGCACGCGGAACCGAGTGTTCGCCAAGGCTTGCGTGACAGTGCCTTCGACTTCGAAGGCCTCTTCTTTCTTTCCCAAAACTGATATTTCCGTTAACCGATGAAACCTGCTGCCGCTTTTCGAGCACCGAGCCCGAGAAGAGAAAAAGGCCGATTTTTCAGAGAAACCGGCCGGCCACCACACATGGTGACCCATGACGGCTTGGCAGGATACAGAACCCTTGCGTGACGGTGCAAGCGACGCGCCAAAGATCCCGGTGCGTCAGATCGTAGCGAAAACTGACGCAAACACCAGTCGGAATGTAGCCAGCGGCGATTTAACGCTTGCTGAACTGGACGCCACGACGGGCACCACGCAGACCGGGCTTTTTCCGTTCCTTCATTCGCGAATCGCGAGTCAGGAAGTTGCCGTCGCGAAGGGTTTCGTGCAGCGATTCGTCGTATCCGGTCAAAGCACGAGCCAGCCCCATGCGGACGGCACCACTCTGGCCGGTCATTCCGCCGCCGCTGACACGCACAAACACATCCAACTTGTCGCCCAATTCCACGGCATCCAGGGTCGAACGGATCGCGGCAACGTCTTGTTCGTTGGCGAAATATTCTTCGATCGGCTTGCGGTTGATCACGATTTTGCCGCTGCCGGGGCGGACACGGACCCGCGCGACGCTGCTTTTGCGTCGGCCGGTGCCCAGGCAATCGCCGCTGATCTTGTCCTTTTTGATGGAAACCATGGAATGCTGTTTGGTGCGATGATGAACGGGACGCGGATGGATGTGACGTTGATGAAAAGCCGCCTCGAAAAATGAGGCCCTGACTTTCAAGTCGACACGTCAGTGTCAGACCTTTTTGCTAGTTCGCTGCAATTCCGAAGGCTGTTGAGCCGTATGCGGATGCTCCGAGCCGCTGTAAATCTTCAGCTTCTTCAGCATCTTTGCGGCCAACTTGTTCTTGGGCAGCATTCGACGCACGGCGTGCAGAATCAGATCTTCCGGCTTGCGGTCGCGACGATCGCCATAGCTTTCCAGACGCAGCCCGGGATATCCGGTGTACCACGTGTAGTGCCGATCGCTCATCTTGTTGCCCGTCATGGCCACTTTTTCGGCGTTGGTCACGACGACGAAGTCACCGCAATCGACGTGCGGCGTGTATTCCGGCTTATGCTTGCCCATCAGCACAACGGCGATGTCGCCGGCCAGCCGGCCCAGGACTTCGTCCGATGCATCGACGTGATACCAGTGTTGTTCGACTTGGCCGGGTTTGGCCATGAAGGTTCGCTGAACCGCCACGAGACTGACTTTAAATCTTAAGGAACTTGCTAGAACGAATCGCGGAATCTATCGGCAAGTCCTTTTGGCGGCAAGTCCTAATATCGCCTTTGTTTCCGACGAATGTCAGGGCCCCTCCGGTTCGCCGCGGACCAACATCTGCAGCGTTTCCGGACGCGCCGGATGGGGGGCGACCGGGGCCCAGCGGAGCGATGTTTCCAGGTCTTCGGCGGCTGAATCCAGGCCGGCCCTGTCAGTGCGTTCGGCCGCCATCGACAACGGCCCCATCTGTATTGCCAGGGGCAGGGTCTCCACACGACGCAAATGAATGGCCCAATCCTCGGCCCACTGCGCGGGATTTAGCGTCCGCATCTGCTGGGCGGACGCCAACGCGGCGATCAGCGGTCGCTGCTGTCCACCAGACAGTCTGGCCAAGACGGCCGAAGCTGCGGCCCGATCCTTTTCCAGCAATGCCGATGCGGCGACCAATCGCACCGCATCCGATGGATCGGACAGGGCCGCGCGTGCCGCCTGGGCGTCGATTCCGCCGGCCCGTCCCGACGACGACAACCAGCAAACCGGCAACCAGCCGACCACCATCGGTGGCATCGGTCGCCGATCAAGTTGCCGGACGATTTCCAACGCGATCTCCGAACGCCCGCTGCGCGATGCGGCTTGGGCGGCAGCCATCGACATCCACTGCTGCAACCAGACCGCCGGCCGCTTTTCGGTTTGTTGCAACAACCCGCGCAACGCCATGTCGTCATCGCCACGAATCAACGCGTCGATGGCCTGACGTTGACCGGGCTGCCAGCGTGTCGGCATCGCCCACACCACTCGGTCCGCAGCGACCACGTTGGTTTCCGGCTGATCGGGGGACTGAACGTATTCCAGTCGCCGGGCATCAAAGCGAATGATCTGAACTCTCAGCCGGCGAATCGGATCGGGAAACCATCGAAAATCCTCATCCCGATTGGCCCCCGGCCCGTTGGACGCACGGCCGCTGGGCATCGAGGGCTGAATCCAGACCCACGCATCGGTGCCGACGGGCCGATTCGGCTGTTGTTCGCCGACAGCTTCCGCCGAATCCGAACCCGACGACAAACCGCTTTGCGATTGGCCAGTACTTTGCGATCGGACCGGGCCGCAACCACACAGCAGTGCGACGACCAGGATGGCCCTGAACGCCTGCGCGGGCATGAATCCCCAGTGATTCCCCTGGACCGTCTCGATCGCGTGGCCGGAACCCAATCGGTGGCCAATAAACGGCGACATCGGTCGCCCGTCTGCAACCCCGCTCGACCCCGCCAAAGGACAGGTTGATTCTTGATCTCGCATCGCAGGGATCCCTTTCACGGGTGCCATTTGCCTGTGTTCCTGTCCCGCAAAGTCTGCAGCATCCGATTCATCGTTACCGACAGCACACGCCGAAGCCATGCCACCGGACCGATCCGGCGGCAATGATGGGCCGATCGGCAGTGGAGCCGTCTTCGCAGCAAATCGTTTTGTCATCCGACGGATCACCGTGCTAGACTGGAGCGTCACGAAGCCGATCCCGTCAAGCATCGTTGCCCACCGGAAGCAGTCTCACCGGGGAAAGTGAGACTTTTTCCGAACGATCGCGTCGACGTAATCGTCCTCATGCAGTGGGCAACTCGGGGGAATCTCACCGGCCATCCGGTTGACCGTTCGCCGCCTGCAACTTTTCTGATCATCCATCATCTTTTGACGCTGCTGCGACGGGGGCGCGGATGTCGAATCTCGAACCTTCGATCGACTCGTCCAAATCGTCGGCCGGAACACCGGTTCCCAACGGTTCCCCCACCGATGCGTCGCCGCCGACGCCACCGCTGGTCCCACCGCCGCCGCCGACATCCCATCAAGGCCGACGCAAGCAACCCGCCGCGACGGGCGAACCACCCTTGCCGCCACCGCCCACCGGTGTCGGTTCGGCCAAAGGGGTACGCTGGCGAGGCGAGCTCGACGAACTGCCCGATCCGGCCGCGACGAAGCCGAAACCACAATCGTCCGCCAAGCCCGCAGCAAAGCCGTCGGCATCGGCACCTGTCGCACCGCCGAAAGGTGAAACTGCGGATGTCGATGCCGATTCGGCCGCCGCTGAACCGTCTGGCGAAGCCGAAGAGCCCAAAGAAGACCTGTCCAAGAAAGCCCCGCCGTGGCTGATCAGCATGATCGTGCACCTGATCTTGCTGGTCATTTTGGGGTTGATCAGCACACCGGTCGGCGAAGGCTTGGGCACCGTCATGATGGTGCTGGGCGATTCCACCGGCGATTCGTTCGATGCATTGGCAGAGTTTTCGATCGATCCGGTCGACGCACTCAGTGACGCCGAATCGGAATTCATCGAAGACGCGCCGATCGATTTCGACACGCCGCTGGAATTCGATTCACTGAAAGTCGACCAACCGAAGGATCCGACCGAGGCAAACATCGGCGTCGGCCCGATGGTTCAGGTCACCAATCCGATGTTCGGTGGACGCCGCGGAGCGACCAAAGCCGAATTGATGAAACGATACGGCGGAACCCCGCAAACGGCCGAAGCGGTGGACCTGGGTTTGGCTTGGCTGAAACGTCAACAAATGAACAACGGTGCGTGGAGCATGCGGGGGCCGTATCGCGACGGCGTGCGAAACGAGAACAAGATCGCGGCGACTTCGATGGCACTGCTGGCCTTCATGGGCGACGGCAACACTCACCGCGAAGGAACCTATGCGGATGAAGTCCTCAAGGGCCTGAAGTTCTTGACCAAGGAACAGCGTCGTGACGGGTTCTTTTGTCAGAAAGTCGTCAGCGGTGACGACGAACAGGCCTATGCCCAAGCTCAAGCGACCATCGCGGTGTGCGAAGCCTATGCGATGACCGGCGATTCATGGCTGAAGCCCTACGCGCAAGCGGCGCTGGATTACTGCAGCGACGCCCAATCGGCGACCGGCGGTTGGCGTTACCGCTTCCGCGACATCGAAGGCGACCTTTCGGTGACCGGTTGGTACGTGATGGCGTTTCAAAGCGGTCGCCAGGCACCTGATTTGAAAATCGACGACAAAGTCTGGTACGGCATCGACCGGTTCATGGACACGGTGTCCTTGGGCGCCGGTTCAGCCTACGGCTACTTGCCCGGCTATGGTGAAACACCATCGATGAGCGCCGAGGGATTACTGATTCGGCAATACACCGGCTGGCAACGCGAACACCGTTCGATGCAACGCGGTGTCAAAAACTTGCTGGACAACTACATGTTCGACATCGACCAGTCGGACGTCTATTACTGGTACTACGCGACCCAGGTATTGCACCACTACGGCACGTCCGCTTGGTCGCTGTGGAACAACCGCATGCGTGAAGCGTTGCCTCAAGCGCAAACCAAACGTGGGCGTGAAAAAGGCAGCTGGGCACCACAAGGCGACAAGTGGGGCGACCGTGCCGGCGGACGACTGTATACGACCTGCCTCAGCTTGTATTGCCTGGAGGTCTATTACCGTCACATGCCGCTTTACGACATGTGGGAAGAAACGCCTTAGACCATGGCCGGCCCCTCCGATCCATTGGCCAAGTGGTTGCCCACCGGTGACCCGCTGGCACCGCTGAAGACCGCTGCGCAGCCGGCGGTCACCACCCCGCATCCGCCGTCCACGCCCGAGCCGGCGACAAAACAACAACCCCATGCACCGGAGCGAAACGAGCCACCGACCGCACCGGTGCAGCCCACCGGCGGCGAAGAGGATTCCGAAGCGATCCCCCTGGCAATTCCGGCCGCAGCCCCCGCGCAAATCCACCCTCAAGCCACGGCCCCGCCCGTTGCCACGCGGTCATCACCGGACACCGGGGATGATCCTTTCATCACACCCGATCCTGACGCTCATCGCCCCCATCGCAGGGCGTCCAAACGTCGCCCCGGTGGATTGGCTGTCACGCTGGTCGTCGCATCGGTCGCCAGCCTGGCCGGCTGGGCAGGCGTCACCTTGTTTTCGGGTGACGGCGATTCGACGGACGTCGGCGATGGGGATTCGCCAATGGCATCGGTCGACGCACCGCTCGCTCAAAAACGACCATCCGTTGCACCGGAGAACCAGCGGCAAAACAATGATGCACAACTGCCGCCGGTGATACAGCCCGGCCGCAGCGATCGGTCTTCACTGGCCGCGGATCTCGGTGACTCCTGGTTCGACCAGAAACTCTCTTCTTCGGATACAACATCGCCGAATGAACGATCTCCCGACGACCCATCGCCGCCGTCGACCGCCAAGCCATCCACACCGATGGATACCTTGCCTGCGACATCACCGGATCCCGCGACGATGCCCGGCCCTGAACCGACCGGGCCGCCCGTTGAACCGCCGGCGGTGAACCCCGACCAAATTCGTCGTGGCGATAATGCTTACCGAGACGCCATGAACGCGCTGCGATCGGGCCAACTGGACCGGGCAATCGCATTGTCCAAAACCGCCGTTGCCGCCGCGGCCAATTCCCAGCAAGATCGGCGTGCGGAGTCCGTTCGTCAGTTCGCGGAATTGGCCCAGTACTATCGCGGAGCAATGGACCGATCGTTGAACCAGTTATCCCCGGGGGATTCGATCGACTTGACCAGCGCCGTTAAAGTTGTTTTGGTGGAATCGTCGCCCGATCGTGTCATCGTGCGGACCGCCGGACGCAACAAACGCTTCGCCCGCGACCGCCTGCCCATCGCCCTGGTCGACCGTTTGGCCGCCGATTCACTGGTTGATGCTGGCGACACGGCATTGGCCGCCCGCGCGTGCTTTCATTCGGTCAGCCCGTCGGCCGGAACCGATGCGGATCGGCGACAAGCGTTGGGCTGGCTGCAATCAATCCAAACGGAAGTCATCGGCGCCGATCGCGACGCGCTGATTCGTGTTTTGGAACAATGGAATCCATGACCCCGCCCCCTGTTCAGCCCGCCCGTTCCGCCGCCGTCGGCCAATGCTGTGAATTGTTGGAATCGCTGATCCGCTATCCGACGATCAGCCACACCAGCAACGTGGACATCCACGCGCACATCGCTGACGTCCTTTCGGAACTGGGGTTTCGCGTCGAAAACAGCACTTATGTCGACGCAAGAGGTGTCACCAAATCCAACCTCGCGGCGGTCAGGCCGCCAGTCCCCACAGCGACGACCGACGCGGCGGGAACATCGGATGGTTCATCACGTCCCGTTGATTCGTCGTTCCCCATCGAATCGGGATTCGCGTATTTCTGTCACACCGACGTGGTTCCGGCCGATGGCTGGGACGGACCTGGCGGTGATCCGTTCGCGCCTGTCATCACCGATGGGCGGATGTTCGGCCGCGGGACCTGTGACATGAAAGGATCATTGGCCGTCATGATCCAAACGTTGCGTGGGATTGCCGCGGATGAACAGCGGGCGCCGATCTGGGTGGTCTGCACGGCGGACGAAGAAGTGGGTTTCCAGGGTGCACAGCACTTGGTCCAGCACAGCGGGGCGTACCGCGAAATGGTCGAAGCCCAACCGCTAGCTGTGATCGGCGAACCGACCGGCCTTGCGGTCTACCACGCTCACAAAGGCATCACCGGGTTCACACTGACCAGCCAGGGCAGGGCGGGGCACAGCAGTACCCGAGACGGCATCAACGCGAACATCGCCATGGTGCCGTTGTTGGACAAGTTGCTGGAAATCTATCACCGCACCGAATCAGACCCGCAGTACCAAAACGATCAGTTCGATCCGCCGACGCTGTCTTGGAACTTCGGCGTCAGCGATTCCATGAATGTGGTCAACATCACGCCGCCCCGGTGCAAGGCTTGGTGTTCGCTACGGCCGATGCCGGGAATTGATGGCGAAGATTTGATCGACGAAGTTCGCACGCTGGCCGAAGCACAGGGCATCCAGTTCACACGGCATCCGGGATGTCCGCCGTTTTGGTGCGAAGCCGATCAGCCCCACATCCGCCAACTGGCATCGATCACCGGCACCCAACCGGCGACGGTTTGCTACGGAACCGACGGTGGTGTGCTGACCGAACTGCGGTCGCGTGTCGTTCTAGGCCCCGGCGACATCGCCCAAGCGCACACCAGCGACGAATCCATTTCGCTTCGGCAAATTGCCGATGGTATCGAACGCTTTGACCAGATCGTCCGCCACTGGGCGTGTGGACGCTGATCGAAATCCGCCAAGATCGAAGTGGGCCACGCACCGACACGGCGGTCCTTTGTGTGAAAAGTTCAACGAACCAGACACGCAGTCGATCGTCGCCCCGCGACCGGCGACTACATGAACATCGAGTTGAAGATCAACCAACGGGCGGTCAACAACGTCAGCACCAAACACCCCCACCAGGATGCCATCTGTGCGACCGATCGTTGATGCAGCACATACAAAATCCCCGCCGACATCATCACCACGGCAGATTTGAACGCGATCAAGTGCGTCGGATTGCTTAACAAACCATTGCCCAGCGGATTCAGTTCACGCATCGAACCGGTGTGCGACGCCAACATCGTCCAAATCAAATCAACCGCCGACAAGAACACAAAGATCAACAGGGATCGCATGACGATCGTACGCTGGCGTGACGAATCGGTTTGCGGATCACCGGTGGATTCCAAGACCGGTTTGTGTTGCAGCAAGTGCCCGAACCCACAAGCGACACAGATCATCGCAAAAATCGTCAGCGGATAAGTGTATTGATCCAACACGGCCGTCTTTTCCGTATTCGATTCGTTCATCAAAACGATTTGATCCGAGATGTCCAACGCGTAACGAACTCGATCATCCAGCTCCGGCGTGATTTCCAAATCGGTAACGAACTGCGCCAAGTGTGCACGATCCGAATCGGTCAGAACGATCGAATCCAACATTTCGTCCAAGGAAGCACCGAGCGTGCGGGTGTGAATCGCCAACAGCAATTCCGGCGATCCTTCATAAGAATCCAACAAGATTGGGTGGCAGCCTTTTTCAAGGACGACGACAGACCGAGCATCACCCAACAAGGTGGCATTGATGATTTCGCTTAACTGCTGCAACGTTTGAACGCGGTTGCTGCGCATTCGGGCGAAAAAGCGACGCCGCTGCGGTATTGAGCCGGAATCACCGGCCGGCGATGCCTCCACCGGCTTTCCCAGATACTGTCGGCCCAGTTCGTGACCATTGACGATCAAGCCGGATTGAAGATCCCAACCCACCGCATAAGGCGGCGCGATGTACTGGCCGTCCAGAAACAAGAGACCCGAATTAGCCACCGTCTTGGCGTCCCTGCGATAGGCAACCTCCACCGCATCGGCGGTGGGTGCGACCAGCAGGGCGGCAAAACTGATCAACAGCGTCGGGGTCAGCCGCGACCGGAATGTTTGACTCGTCAACATCTTGCTTGCACCGTCAAAGCGTTCGCGGGCCTGTTTCAAAGAAACTCCCGCAGCGGGTTCTGTTTTCAAATCGGCACTTCAAAAGTGAGCACCCGACTTCAAAATGAACCCTTTCAGCCCCGGTGGGTATCGCTTTCGTTGACAAATTTTCAGAGGAATCTTCAATGCGCCACTGACGCCGCGACTACGGCAGGCATGCCGCCATAGGTTTTTGTGAAAATTTCGGACGATGCGTCGATTTGACGCTTCGATGGTTCACCCGATGCGTTTGAGTACGGCCTACTGGTCCGCGGATCGCTGGTAAAGTTCGGCTTGCCGCAGCATCAGCGCTTCTAGCGTGCTCCAGTATTCGGCCGCATTCATTTTCGGCTTCCGACGTTTCAGCGTTTCTAATTCGCCCTCGATCACATCCCGTTCGGCACGCTGGGCCTCGTCCAGCCGGGGCTGGTCGGACGCAGCGACCAAAGTGATTCGCTTGGCAAGATTTCCGTCGGCTTCGGCATGCTTCTGGTCCGCCGATAGCCCATCGAACCACTGGGCCGGTGTCCCCTGGGCATCCCCGTTGTCGTCGATCAATGCGTGTTCGCTGGCGATGCGTCCGGCATCCCGATAGAACTGACGGGTCTTGCCGGCGGCCATTACAAAGGCTTCCAAGACCGACGTTTCATCGTCGTGGTCCAAATCAGCGGCGTCGGAAATGATCGCTTGGACAAAGTAGCCGCCGAATCTTGTCCAGTCACGTTCGTCTCCGCTTTGGGTCGCCGTCACGACGACTCGATCGGGCCCGGAAAGCCGATTGACGAAAGGTCCGCTGCACGACGCGGCATTGACGATCACCGTGCGCGACGAAGTCGCCGAAAGCCACTGAGCCAACTCAGCGGCGGACACGTCGGGACCGACCAAATTGAATTTTGCGACGTCGTCGGCAAAGGTGCCGTGACCCAGCAGGATCAACCACAACGTCGGCCCACCATTGGGCCCGGCATCACCATCGCCAGTGGCGGTCACCGGTTTGACACGTTCGGCCAAAGCCTGACGCAATCGCTGGCGATCGTTTGTGGACTCGCTCGATACATCGGCCAAGGCTGCGGCGTCGGGTGAAGCCACGGGGCTGCCGATCACTTGCAACCGGATGTCGGAATGATCCCGCAAGGCGTCCAGTTCGGCGGCCCACTGACGTAACGGTTCGGCGTATTCGTCGGTCCCGGCCGCGCCGATCACGACCACGACATCAGCCGAAGGACCTTCGTCGGCGGCGTCCCCGCGGCCTGGGGTTCCGGCAACAAAGATGCCCACCCATGCAACGCAGACGGCCCACCACAGGCCATGCCCGAACCGTGTTGGGATGCCTCTGACGGGCCGTCGTTGAACGAATCGCATTCGCATTGCCTCGATCTGGTGAATTGCGGTCTGCCGGCGATCGGGTGCAGAGCCTGTGCCCAAGTTCGATGATAGCCGACGGGACATCGGGTCGCTTGAGTGGCTTGTCCACGTGCCACTGCCCGAATGTCGAATCCGCCCAATCGCACGCGATCCGAAACGTGTCCGTGCTATGCTGTGGTTCCCGATTCAACCCGACGCATCTTCAGGAGACCGGCCGGATGAAACCATCCGCATCACTTGACAACAACATTGTCCCCACCGCCTTGCACCGGCACGTCCGGTCTAACCAGGGCGTCGTATCGCTGGTGTGCTGCCTTGTGGTCCTGGGCTTGGGCGGTCCCCTGGCGTCGGCCCAGTCGGCGGATCCACCCAATGTCATCGTGATCATGGCCGACGACTTGGGATACGGCGACGTTTCCTGTTACGGGCACGCTGCACTGGAAACGCCACATATCGATCGATTGGCCGCCGAGGGCCTTCGCTTTACCAGCGGGTATTGCTCGGCATCGACCTGCACGCCGACGCGTTACTCATTTTTGACCGGCACTTATGCGTTTCGCGAAGACGGCACCGGCATTGCGCCGCCCAACAGCCCCGCATTAATCCCGGCCGGGACCACCACCATTGCTTCGCTGATGAAGTCGGCCGGATACCACACCGCGGTCATCGGGAAATGGCACTTGGGCCTGGGCACCAAAGACGCCGGGCCTGATTGGAACGGCAAGCTTTCCCCCGGACCGCTGGAGATTGGTTTTGATCATTGCTTTTTGCTGCCGACGACCAACGATCGCGTTCCGCAGGTTTATGTTCAGGACCACCACGTGTTGAACCTGGATCCAGCAGATCCGTTGTGGGTGGGCCAGAAAAAGCCATCTCCCGATCATCCCACCGGCATTTCCCATCGCGACACGCTGAAGATGGACTGGTCGCACGGCCACAATTCGACCATCCACAACGGCATCAGCCGAATCGGTTTCTACACCGGTGGCCACGCGGCCCGTTTTCGTGACGAAGACCTCTCGGACCGCTGGGTCAGTGAATCCAAGCAATGGATCAAAGACCACCAAAGCGAACCATTCTTTCTGTTCTTCGCCAGTCACGACCTGCACGTTCCCCGAGCGGTGCACGAACGCTTCCAAGGCACATCCGGCCTAGGTCCTCGTGGCGATGCCATCGTCGAACTGGACTGGTGCGTCGGCGAACTGATTTCGACATTGAAAGACCTGCAGTTGGACCAGAAAACCATGGTCGTGTTCTGCAGCGACAACGGTCCGGTCTTGGACGACGGTTACAAAGACGACGCGATTGAAAAGCTTGGCGACCATGATCCCAACGGTCCGTTCACCGGCGGAAAGTACAACGTTTACGAGGGCGGCACCCGAACCCCGCTGATCACGTGGTGGCCCGGCACCATTCGTCCCGGCGTATCGGACAAAATCGTTTGCACCGTCGACCTGGCCGCCAGCTGTGCCGCGATGGCCGGCGTTGCGTTGCCCGACGACGCATGCTTGGACAGCTTTGACGTTTCGGACGCACTGCTGGGTGCCGACGACGCTCAGGGCCGCCAATCGCTGGTCCAGCAAGACAACGGCAAAGGCGACAACTACGGCTATCGTGTCGGCGACTGGAAACTGGTCCGCGCGGACAGCAAAAAGGCCAACAACATTCACCTGCGATTGGTCCGGGATCCGATCCCGCAATTCCAGTTGTTCAACTTGGCCGACGATCCGGGAGAAACCAACAACGTGATCGACCAGCACCCAGATGTCGCCCAGCGGATGAAGGCCGAACTGGCCGAATTGATCGCCGCGGGACGCAGCCGCCCGTAGGGCCCAGAAGACCAGGGAATTTTGAGTTCGGCGGCGGGCAGCGACCAGGCTGTTCGCTGCCCTTGCGACCAAACCGACCAAGCGATATCTTCCTGAATCTGCCGTGGCCGCGACGCCGATTCTTCGTTCGTCAGCGGCCGCAGTTTTCAATCGCCCAAGATTTTCTTCGGCGCGATTTCAGCGGATGTGGCGGAACTGGCAGACGCGCTAGATTCAGGTTCTAGTGTCCGATAAGGACGTGGAGGTTCAAATCCTCTCATCCGCACTCGGTCTTTACCGAGCCCAACAGGCCTTAAGCACGTTGTTGCTTGAGGCCTTTTTTCGTGTTTCAACTGAATCAGTGCCCCTTCGGTGACAGGGTTGAAACGACGGCACTTTTCCTTTCGTCAAACAACGCTACCAGCGTCCGCCGCAGACCAAGCACGAGCTTCCAATCGCAAGCTCGCGCCAACGGCCCCCGGGCTCGTGATATCCAGGATGATCCTACACGGATTGATCCGCAAAACATGTGCAAGCTGGCACACACGCTTCAAGGAATGGGAGTGTGATTGACGAAGACGCTCCGAATATCACTTCGCTGCGAGGACCGACTGCGAGCAATCATCTGCGCAGCAACCTGGGTTACGGACGCAGCGCCGCGCCCGTCCATGGCATGCGTGCTTCACCGACGCACGGCTGACACGTTGTCTCCGTTGTCCGCTAGTGAGCAGTGACTGCCGAGACACTTGCAGGCGGAATGGTGATCTGGATCGTGTTTGCGACGGTCATCAAGTTTCGGATTACTTGTGGTTGCACCGCTTCCGGATCGTCAAACGTATTGTGAGCATCGATCCGCTCTGCACTAAGCACTCGGCCGTTTGCTTTGGTCAGGTCCAAGCCCTCGAAAGCCAACTCAACCAGGTAGGACTCTGTCGGTGATGTGTTCACCAGCGACACGTTGATCATTCCTTCCGCTGTCAGTGACGCGGACGCTGAGATCGCATCCACCTGGTTGCTCCACGACTTGTCGGAGTTTGCATCAGTCTTGAAACTGGCGGAAGGATTGGTTGGTGGTTCATTCGCGGTCGTGCACGTGTAGGCCGGACTGTTCACGTCCAGAGGAATATGCTTTGCGCCTTGATGAATCTTGTACATTTCGAAGACGTGATACGTCGGCGTCAGCAGCATTCGATCGTCGCGAGTCAGGATCATTGCTTGCAGCACGTTGACGACCTGTGCGATGTTTCCCATCGTGATTCGGTCGGCATGTTCGTGGAAGATGTGGAAGAACAGAGCAGCTGAAACGGCGTCCCGGATGGTGTTTTGCTGATAGAGTGCGGATGGTGCATCCGGGGCCTGGTCGTACCAGGTCCCCCATTCGTCGACGTAAAGGTCAAGCCGTCGATTAGGATCGACTTCGTCCAGGATCGCGATGTAGTCCTTGATTAGATCCTCAACTTGATACGTCTGCTGCATGACGGAGAACCACTCTGACTCCGGAAAATTCAATGCGTCTCCTTTTGCGTTCCAGTCGGCCCCGGGCAGAACGTAATAGTGCATGCTAAAGGCGTCGGCTTGCCTGTGGGCGTTGCGGACCAAGGTATCCATGAACGGTACATCACGACCACTTGGTCCGTTCGCGACTTTTGTGATGCGATTGCCGCTGAAGTTTCGAACGTATGTGGCATAACGTCGATAGAGGTCGGAGTAATATTCGGCCGTCATGTTCCCTCCACAGCCCCAGTTCTCGTTGCCAACACCGAAGTACTTGACGCGCCACGGTTTCTCTCGCCCGTTCATTCGCCGCATTTGTGCGAGCGTGCTGTTCGAGTCGCTTGTCATGTACTCGACCCACTCACGCATTTCTTCGACCGTGCCGGAACCCACGTTTCCGGCCACGTAGGCTTCACAACCGAGTATTTCGCAAAGATCGAGAAACTCATGCGTGCCAAACGCATTCGTCTCGTCGCCGCCCCAGTAAATGTTGAGCGTTCGGGGCCTCGCGTCGCGCGGCCCGATGCCATCACGCCAGTGGTAATCGTCTGCGAAGCAACCGCCCGGCCAACGAAGAACCGGAACGTTGAGTCGCTTAAGCGCGTCCAGAACATCCTTGCGATAGCCTCGCTCGTTGGGAATCTGCGAATCGGGGCCAACCCACAGCCCACCGTAGACGCAGCCTCCCAGGTGTTCCGCGAATTGCCCATAGATTTCAGGAGCGATGACGGAATCCGCTTTTGTGGCGTCGACAACGATCTTTGTTTGTGCGTGGCTAGGATGGGTGAAACCCCACAGAAGTAGCAGGGCAACTCCAATTCGCATTTGAAAACTAATCTTCATTAACAGACACCGTGATTGTGGGTTCGGGGTCGGAGTCCAGGGTTTCCCATTGGTGAAACGGCATGTTCGATTTTAGCCGGCTCGCCCAGATTCTTCTCCAGGACGGGCTGCAACGCCGTTCGCCAGACCTCATGTCTGGCTTGCCCCAAGTGAATGCCAAAGTCGGCAAGGGCATCGGCTGTTTCGAAATCTCATTGCCCTTCTTTTGGATGAATGCCCTGTGGCTTCCTGACGTTTTCCGGAGCCAATTTTCAGAAACGCTTCGTAATGATCGTAGCGTCTTCCGCGTTTTGGAGGACGCGATGGCTGACTCCCACGCCTATCTTGAAACGCGATCCGACCGCTTCCTTCAAAGACCGCCTGGCGCCGCGACATTTGATTCCAGCGCTGCCGGGCCAAACGGGTAGGTCGTGAATACGATTTTGTCGAGCAACGCGCCGTCTTCGCGGTAGGCGAGGGCCAGTGTGTGCTCGCCGGGCTTCAGAATCATGCTACCCAGCTTGACCCATTCCCAGCCGGTTGTTCCCAATCCGTTCGCTGGTTCAAACTTCCCATCGTCGACTTTGATCCAGAACGAATCATCATCGGCCGACGGGCAATTGACTCGAGCAAATAAATGGTACTTCGAGTTTTCTTTCGTCGTGAATGGAACGGTCAGTGTTGCGGCTACGCCGGATGGAGCCGCTTGGGGGCTGTTCATACCGGACTTGATGGTCACGTATTTCCCGCCTGACGCCTTTTCGTCGTTTGCGACCAGCCAGTCGGTTCCGCGTTTCAGGTCTTCCGCCTCGAAGGACAGCGTTTCCACGCGGGTCGAATCGGGCGTCGGGAATGTCGACTTGCCGGTGGTCCATCCGTCGTACCACATCGTGTGTTCAAGATCGCCGAACGGATGCTTTACGACGACCGTGTCGACACCCTTCTTTCCCAAAAGAAATCTGTCGACGAATGCTTCGACTTCCGGACGCTGACTGTCAGGAAGTTGACAGTGCTGGTGTCCGGCGACGATCGAGAATCCAAAGCGATCGGCGATGCCAAACTTTTTCCACACTTCGTGAGCAGCGCGGCAGGAAACGTATCCAGATTCATCGGCCAGCCATTCATAATCGGGATTGCCAAGCACTAGCAATGCGCGTGGAGCCACCATTGCCATCAGTTCGTGATGGTCATACGGAAGTCTTTCAACGGAATTCCCGAAGCGGAACATGTCTTCAAGGAACCAGGCACGACTAGTTTTCCCCAGCGTTTCAACGTTCCCCAGCGTTTCGGAAACACGCCACGCTGCCGCGCCGCCTCCGCCGGATTCTTGTGCGATGGTCAGTGCAATTCTTTCATCAAAGGCCCCAGCAAACAGCGCCATCTTTCCGGCGAAGGAACAGCCAGTGACCGCGAGATGTTTGCGATCAATTGGAAGTACTCCTTCCACAAGTTCCAAGCCGTCGATGATCCGGCTGATTCCCCACGGCCACGCGCTGTACGCGCCGATGTGATTCAAATCAGGGTACAGCCGATTGATCGGTTCCTGACCTCGCTTCTGAGTGTGCGACATCACTTGGCTGAAATTGAAACCAATCATCGCGACGTTGCGATTGGCAAAAATGTCGGACGGAAGGCTCCCGCTGCCGCCACCAAACCCGATTCCAATGACTGCTGGAAACGGTCCGTCACCTTCGGGCAGACGAACACGCGCCGTCAGGACCAAGGTTTCGCCATTCTCCGTGACGTTGACCGTCAGAGTGCTGTCTTTGAAATCCGCTGTGATGTTTTTCGGGCGAGGCGGTTTCTGTCCGATCCCGTAATGTTCAATCTCGGCTTTGATCTCCGACCGCCGTCGACTCCAGTCTCGGAAGTCCGTCGAACGACCGCTTCCATCGGACCAGGCGAAAGGATCAGGCAACGGGCGGACAACTGGCAGTTTTTCATAATCGGGAAACACGGGCGCGTCGAACTTTGCCCCCATATGCTCAACGTCATAAACCAGCGGCACGTCCTGGGCGAACAGTTTTACCGACGCCAATAAAACAAACATCAGTGTGATATGGATTCTCATACTCGCTTCCTGAGTGCGACTGTCGTTTGCCGGAAGATTTGCATAGTGCGTGTCGTCCATCCTCGCCACGAAAGGATGAATCGGATGTTCAATTCGACGAGGGTTGATTCGCATAAAGCGTCTTTGCTTCCTATTTTGTCCCAGCTGCAATCGTGACCGAGGCAAGGGGCAGCCCCTTGGTGGTCGCCGTCACGCGAATCTCACCATGTTCACCATTCTTTGTGCGAACAATGGCAAGGCACAAACCGTTGAAGGCGGGCCGCGTGGCTGACGGGAAGGCGACGAAACACGTGGGATCACCAGTTGTCGGTGGCGGCAATGTGTCCAGGGCCTTCGACGTGGAATGTCAATTGGTGGTTCGCCTGGGGAACAATCGTGCCGTGCGCGTCGAACGAATTCTGAACGAACGGAAAACCAACGCCCGTGTTTCCGTCCTGGCGCTGCGTTCGTTTTGCAGGGTCGGAAACAAATGCCTTTCCCGACGGAAGAATCCACGGCTTCAGCGTTTCATCACTTGCCACGACTTTTTCTGCTTCGGTTGGTTCCGTGTCAGCCGGCCGGTCGTCCTTTTTGTCGGTGACTTCTGGCCGAACGTCATCGATCAAAGCGTCGGCGTCTTCCGCATCGGCGTACTTGATAAAACGCCACCCATCGTTGATCGAGACACGCGTTCGACCGAGAGACATCAGGCGATCGGCAGATGGCGAGTCCTGAGCGGAAACGATATTGCCCCATTTGACGCCCGGAAGACATACAACAAGTACAATCAGGATCGTAAGTCTTCGATGGCTTACGGTAAGTTTTCTTATCATCATGGCGTGACCTCGGCAGCGTTTACTGTGGCTGGTCGCTGACAGCGAAGAATGCGGCCGGCAAAGTCGCTGAGATAGGACTCTCGCCAACGGCTGACGGTCTTTGCCCCACTGTGCGGGCCTTCCGCCAGAGATGGTGTCAGATCATCCGTCCACCAATTTGGCAGCCTGGTATCAGGACGTGCGGCAACCGAGGGCTCGGGTGCACAGGCCGTAATTGCCCCTCTTAAACCGTCCAGTGATGCCACGTTGCTTTCGAGCTGGAACGAGTATTGTTTCGCGGCTTTTGGACAGAACCGAAACCGCATCGTCCTGTCGTCAGCCAGATGCCCAATCAGACGCTGATTCTCGACTATCAAAGTCGCCTTTGCGTCTGGCGGCGCATCTCCAGCGGGTATCACTAATTCGAGAATCCCGAAAACTTCGATTCGATCAGACTCCTTCGGCAGACGATTCAATTTCAGATTGGGCCGCTTCCATGCTCGAACGTACCTGCCTCCCCAGCCAGGGCGACTCGGGTCTTCGAGACGACCGTTAAGCAACCAGCCGACCGACGGTGTGTCGCCCATCTTGATGTCGGCTTTCTGCCGAACGAAGAAGTTCCCGAGCGCACCGATGCCCTTGATGTGCTCGGACACAAATCGTTCGTTGCCCCAAACACCCGATTGATCGCCACCGGTAAACCAGCCGCGATACGTTGCATTGGATTCGATCATCCATAGCGTCGGGTGATGATCAACGACGTATTGATAAGCATCCGGAGACCACTTTTTGTTGGGGCCGCCGATCCAATAAACACGCAACTTTGGCAAAATTCCCGGCGCATCGTTTAATGCTTGGGCGACATCCTCTAGCCCACCCCAGACCAGGAGACAAAGCGGCCGAGAATCATCTCGATGTGCACAATCAATAATCCAACGAGACCCTTCGGTTGGCCGTCTTACGCCCGCATAGGGAGCACGCTCGATTTCTCCCTGCTTTGTGATCGCACGCAGGATGTCCGGATTGGGGTATTTGTCCGAATAGCTTGAAAGGCATTCGTAATCCTGTTCGTAGCAATCGATCACATCAAGAATGTCCTTCATTCGGCCTTCGCCGTATGGCGACGAAACCAGCCCTTCAAGATCAAGCAAGTCGGAATAGACAAGTAGGTGAACCATGGACTGAAAGTCGTCCGGATCCGTGCCACCGATGTCGGTCGATACGATCGCGCGATAACGATGACTGCTGGCACCGCTGTGCTCTGGTATACGCCTGGATCGCGATCGCAATTGTTTTTTCACACCCTCGTGATGAGGCCATTGGGAATACTCCTGTGCGACCTTCTGCCCCCAGTCTCCGTACCATGAGTATCCGCCGCGCCGCTCGCCTCCAATTTCCTGAATGTCAAACCTGATCACTCCGTCGCGATCACTGAAGATCGGACGATTCGATTTAATCTCGTAGAAACGAGCCCACAGTGGCGCGGCCTGTTGATCTTTGGTGAGCGCAAGACCCGTTTGGCTTTTGTTGTAGCGGTAGCCCTCGATCTTTACCGAGTCGAACCACTCGACGCCGGCCTGGACCGCCCGCATCATCTCGGGCGTTGGGTCGCTGACGCTCATCAGAAATATCAATACACCGGCACTTTCACTACCACTGAGCGATGGATGTTCGTAGCTGCGGGCCTGCGTCGGGGCCAGCGTCTTGACATCATGCTGTGCGCACCACACAGTGGGAACACCATCGACAACCACCTGGCACTTCAAAATACATTCGATACCAAGCCGAACAGCTTCTGCTGCCTTGCGTCGTCGCATCCCATCGACAAATCCGTAGGGAGCTTCTCCATCCGCCACATCACGAAGCAAATGCATGACGCGAATCATGGCCCCGTCATTAAATGTGATGTGTGAGTAGTATCCTTTCCTCAGCGGCCAGAACTGAGGCCAGCCGCCGCCCGGGTACTGAGCGGCAAGCAGATAGTCGACACCCTTTAGAAATGAATCTCGGTACCGAATGTCGCCGGTTTCATGCGCCATCCGAGCCAGAAACTGCATCGGCACGGTGGTGGCATCGTTATCAAGACTGTTTGCACGACCGTCGCCGGGCCGTGGAATGTCATCGGGGGCACGCGGCGGCCTCGCCAGATTCGTACTTTTCGGCCAACCGCCTTGCGGCGACTGATATTGGATCACATTGTCGGCAACTGCCCGAGCGACGTCGGATTGAAACCACGCGTCATCATTCTTAAGCAAGTTCTTGTCGAATCGAATTTGTGCGTCAGTACTCTTTCCTGAAACAATCAAAATGAGGATCGCGGATAAACACAAGTGCAGGGCGTGAAGATGTCGACGGTGAAGCATACTGATGATTCCGATTCTCAATGAAGTCCAGCACTGCCCCGAGTCTTGTTTCATCCACGATCATTTGGCAAAAACGACTGCGATCGATGGAAAGTCCGACATCATAACACCTCGCGATCGCTGGTTTTTGGGTGGTTCGGTCACGGCGTCCGACGCGTTGACGTTCAGAATCATTCGTCGATATGCGTAGAGAACGGGTTCGCCGTCGGGGAACTCTAAAACGGCGTGAATTTTCGATCCATCAGCATCGGAAGGAACGGAAATCTTCGCGGTTAGGTCGCTGGAACCTTCGATTGTAACGGAAACGGTGATAAGTGGCCGGTTATGCGTAGATGGGCCACGAATGCGTCAGTGAGCCGTCGCCGGGATCCCGCTGCCGTGTTTCTTCGAACAGCAGAGGAGTCCTTGCTTGGGAAATATTGCTCGCGCCCCATCTCTTTTTTTCTATTCCAGTACTCAGACCGCATTCTGTCGGCCCCGCTGACATGCCCGCCTCTTTCGTGACATCGGGATCAACGCGGTGCTGGTGTCATCGCCTTTTTTGGGGCCGCCTGCGCGGTGGAGGAATCGTCGGCGAACAAAGGATCGACGGCCAGCACCTTGCACGGATCGTTGATGCCAAAAACCATCAGACGCTGTAGCGATTCACTGAAAAACAAGCGATCGGATTGGCGATGTTCGAATTTCAGAAAGCCCAGGTCGCGACCACTGCGCACATCCCAATAGTGAAGTGTTCCGCTGGAACATGCGGAAACCAACGTTTGGTCGTCTTCGATGAAACACATGTCGTCGACGCTGTCACGATGCCCACGCATCAAGCGACGCTGAGAACCATCCGATGTCCGCAGCAGTTCGATGGTGCCGTCATGATGTCCAACGGCCAGCAGTTCTTGTGAGGCGGAAACGGCCGCGCTGCAGTAGCTGCCGTACTGGCTGGGACGTTGATCGACCAAACGCATCGTTTCCGAATCAATCCACCACAACAATTCGTGGGAAACGACCAAGTATCGATCTCGTTGATCGAGCGTGACCACCCGACTGGCACCGGGCGACGGGCCCATCAACCGTCCCTGCTCGGTCCAATCGGATGTTCGGTAACGCCTTAGATGGTCGTCGAATAGCAACAACAGGTATTGATTGTCCTTGGTGAACCGGACCGCATCCGGCTCTTGGGGCTGACCCACGATCGGCAACCGAGCGACCACGTTTTGACCGTCGACGGATTGGACGACGACGCGTCCCTGACAGCCCACCGCCAACCATTGGCCATCGCTGGACACATCGATCGCACGCCGCTGCGTGTCGTTTTCGGTGGCCACCTTGGTGACCTTCAAGGTCGACAAGTCATACTTCTGGACGCCGCCTTCCTGCAGCCTTGTATAGACTTGCGTCGCCGCCGGGTTCGCCGCCGCAATATTGATCATCGGGTCACCAATGGAGCGGAACGGTTGGCGAGACAAATTGAGACGGTAGATACGGATCACGCCGTCTTCGCCACCTTCGGCCAACGTATTCGCGTCAATGAATTTGATGCTGGTGATCCTGCGATCGCTGGCCGTGATCACTTCCGGACGATCTAGCGGACGATTGAGATCCCACACATAAACCAGGCCGTTGTCACAGCCCGCCGCGACGTGTTGCCCCGTATGGTCCAGCGTGATGCAACGCAGTCGCCCGCGAATGCCGCGATGGTGCTTCCACTGCTTACGATCGGGCCAGCCATAGACCGCAAAGTCATTGTTGTTCGCCACAACGATCCTTCGGCCATCGCCTGAAAACGCGAACGACTTACTGTCCAATACGGTTCGCCACTTCGTCGCCGCATCCATGTCCGCCACCGGCCACATCTTGATGCTGTATCCAACCAATTCACCGGTGGTTTCATCGGTCTCGCGATAGGCCGTCAAAAGTGTTTCACCGTCCGGTGCAAAGGTCATTGATTCGTTACGGGATTCGGCCATTCCGCTGCCGATAAAGTTGCCTTCGGCGTCGTGCACTTTCACAGTGTGATAGCGTCCCGCGGTCGAAATAAACTGCCCATCGGCCGAAATCGCAACCGATTCGACGGAATAGCCATGGCCTTCCAATCGGCGAATGAGTTCGCCATCTTCCATGCGATGCACCTGAACCGAGTTGATTCCCAACGGCACATTACATCCAGTAACAAACCACTTCGCATCCGGCGAAACAGCGATGGCATCCAGACGCCCGCCGATCGGATGTCGGCGAATCAGTTGCCCATACGAGGGTCCATCGGCCAGACTCCAAATCGCCACGTCCCCGGAATTCCCGACCGATACCAGTTGACGCCCATCACTGGTGACCGCGATCTCGGTCACCCCCTTCGGATCGGCTTCGATCCGCAACGGGGCGGGGCGATGCGTGATGGTCCGCAACAACCGCCACTCAAATCCGCGCGGATCATACGCCCCAGGTTCCATCCCGACGCGGTCCGGGTCGTGACGATCCAACAGTTGCTCCACTGCGTCGAAATCGCCACGATCGTAGGCGCGATAGGCGGCGGCGACATCGGCGACATACAACTGCCGCCGCAACCGCCGCTGGCTCTGATCCAAATCCAAATTGCTTTTGGCCAGCGCGGCATTAGTGCGTTCGAGCGTCTCGTTGGCCGTCCCCAGTTCGCGGTTGAACCTGGCCAGACGTTGGCCCATCACGTACTGGGCCGCAATGACGGCCAGCACGATGGACGCGGCAAGAGACGCAACGGCAAGTGTGGCTTTCGGATTGGATACCACCCAGCGAATCGCATGATCGGCGGGGCCGGGCGTCCGCGCGACGGTCGCCGTTCCCACCGCAAATCGTCGTAAATCGGCGGCCATGTCCGCGGCGGCCTGGTAGCGATCCGACGGCATTCGCTGCATCGCCTTCAAGATGATCGCTTCCAACGGCCGGGGAACGTCGGGCAACACCTTCGACGGTGGCGGGAACCGACCGGCGCTGATTTCCATCAAGATGCGAAACCGATCCCCGTGATGGGGCCGCCGACCGGTGACCAATTCGTACAACGTCGCCCCCAGTGAATAGACATCACTTCGGTGATCGACTTGCCCTTGATCGGCCACGGCCTGCTCGGGACTCATGTAGTGTGGCGTCCCGATCACCTGCCCCGTCTGCGTTACGACCGTGTGCACTTCCCCCAGCGACGCCAGTCCG